>DASURM010000413.1:0-8918 GCA_036280035.1 Burkholderiaceae bacterium
AACGCGCGCGCGCCGCCCAGTCGCGCGCCGATGCCGACCAGCGCAGCATCGACGCCAGTCGCGCGGTCGTGGCGCAGGTCGAGTCGGCCCTCGGCGATGCGGGCAATCTGTTGCAGCAGGCGCGCGAACTGCTGGTGGCCGCCGGCAATTCGAGCTACGGGCCCAGCGAGCGCCAAGGGATCGCGCAGCAACTGGCGGCCATCCGCTCGCAGTTGCTGCAGGTGGCCAACCGCGGCGATGACGCCGGTGGCTGGCTGTTCAGCGGGCAGGGCGTGGCCGCGCCACCGTTCGTCGATGCGCCCGGCGGCGTGACGTATGCCGCGACCAGCGGGACCACGCACACCGCGTCGAGCGAACCGCTGCCGCTGGCTGCCGACGGCCGCGCCGCGTTTCTCCAGGCACGCAGCGGCAACGGCGTGTTCGTCACCGCGGCGTCGAGCGCCACCGCGTCGGCCTGGATCGACGCCGGCGGCGTCACCGACCCCAGCCAGATCACCGGCCTGCCGTACTGCGTGCAGTTCAGCGTCGGTGCGGGCACCACCTACACCGTTCTGCGCAACGGCGCAGCCACTGCGCTCACCAACGTGCCCTACGTCTCGGGTCAGGCGATCCAGATCGACGGCATGGCCTTCGCGGTCAACGGCGTGCCTGCCAACGGCGACAACTTCACGATCGGGCCGGCGGGCCCGACGCTTTCGCTGTTCGACACCCTCGACAAGGCGGTGGCCGCCCTGAACAACCCGGGCCAGCCTGCGGGTGCATTGGCCCAGACGGTGGCCGACGGCCTGCGCGACGTCGACTCGGGCGCGATGCAATTGAACGGCGCGCGCGCCGACGCCGGTTCGTGGCTGCAGCGCCTCGACAACGTGCAGCAGCGTGTGGGGGACCACAAGCTGCTGGCTCAAACCGAGCAGTCCAATGCCGAAGACCTTGACATGGTGCACGCCATTTCGGACTTTCAGCTGAAACAGACGGGCTACGATGCCGCGCTGCGCGCGTATTCGATGGTGCAGCGCCTTTCCCTGTTCGATTACCTGCCCTAGCCAGGGCTCGGTCGCCAGCAATTCGATGAACGATCAACCCGTCCTCGGCCAGATCGTGCTCGGCTACTCGCCGATGGTCGATCGCCATCGGGCAATCAGCGCCGCGCGGCTGACGGTCTTCCCGAGCCGTGCCGACTCCGCACCCGATGCGGCGGCGCTGCTCGAGGCGGTGGCCCAGGTGTGGCCGGCCGACGGCGGTCGCGTATCGCTCAACGTCGCCAGCGAAACCGCGCTGCACGAGTTGGTGCGCTTCGAGCCCGCGCCCAACGTGATGCTCGAAATCCCGGCGTTCATGGCCTGCGACCTCGCCAACGGCGACGCGCTGCGAGCGATGCACGCGCACGGCAGCACGCTGTTGATCAAGGGCCGGCCGCTGCAACCGCTGCCGCGCGAGGTGCTGCCGTGCTTCGCGTATTCGATCATCGACCTGGCCGACGAGCGGCGCGACGGCTCGCCGCCGCCGGGCGGCGTGACGCGAACGATCCCGCACATCCAGGCGGGCGTGCGCACGCTGGCGGAGATGGAGCAGGCGTTCCAGCGCGGCGCGATCGCCGTGCTCGGCTGGCCGATCGACGACGTGGTGGCGTCACGCAACGGCAAGGGCGGGCCGCGGCCCGAGCTGCAGTTCATCGTCGAGCTGATCAACCGCGTCGACCGCGAGGAGCCGGCCGACCGGCTGGAGGCGGTGCTGAAGACCGACCCCACGCTCGCGTTCCGGCTGATGCGCTACATCAACTCGCCGGCGTTCGGCCTGAGCGTGGAGATCAATTCGTTCCGCCACGCGATCATGATGCTCGGCTACAGTCGCCTGAAGCGCTGGCTAGCGCTGCTGCTGGCGTCGGCGAGCAAGGATCCCAACGTCAAGCCGGTGATGTACGCCGCGGTGCGCCGCGGCCTGCTGATGGAGGAGCTGGGGCGCGAGGGCGCCGACCCGGATCAGCGCAGCGAGATGTTCATCTGCGGCGTGTTCTCGCTGCTCGACCGGCTGATGGGCCAGCCGCTGCCCGAACTGATGCGCTCGATCCCGGTGCCCGAGGCGGTGCGCGCCGCGCTGGCCGACCAGGCGGGCCCCTATCATGCACAGCTCGAACTGGTGCGCGCGATCGAGTCCGAGTCGGTGATCGACATCCGCAACGCAGCCGAGGCCACGATGCTCGGGCTGCCCGAGGTCAACCGCTCGGTGCTGCGCGCGCTGGCCGGAGCGCGCCAGCTCGACTGAGGAAGGCACTCCCGCCACCGATGAGCTTCGCCGCCCCCGACCCGCCGGCCGTACTCGACGCTGCCGCGCTGGCGCGCCTGGCCGAGCTCGACCCGGGCGGCAGCGCGGGGCTGGTGCAGCGCGTGCTGTCGACCTATTCGAGCGCGCTCGAGCGTTCGCACCAGGAACTGCTGCGGGTACGCCAGCCGCTGCAGAGCGAGCCGCTGCGCCATCTGGCGCATACGCTGAAGTCGTCGTCGGCCAGCGTCGGCGCGCTGGGGCTGTCGGCGCTGTGCGCGCAGGTCGAACAGCATGCGCGCTCGCCGGCCGGCGACATCGGCCCGCTGCTCGACGCCCTGCTGGCCGAAATGCAGCGCGTGGCCGGCGCGGTGCAGGCTATGCTGCGAGCGTAGCCATGCTGTCCATCGACACCCTCGGCGCCGACCCTTCGTACCGGCCCAAGCTGCTGCTGGCCGACGACGACGAGGTCAGCCTGATGCTGATCGCCGTGGCGCTGCGCGAGCGCGGCTTCGACGTCGTCGAGGCCGGCAGCGGCGAGCGCGCGCTGCAGCTGCTGACCGAGCAGCCAGCCGATGCGGTGGTGCTCGACGCGATGATGCCCGGGCGCGACGGCTTCGAGACCTGCCGCGCACTGCGCGCGATGCCGGGCCACGAGCGCGTGCCGGTGCTGATGCTCACCGGGCTCGACGACAACGCGTCGATCTCGCGCGCGTTCGAGGCCGGGGCCGACGACTTCTTCGTCAAGTCGCACCAGTGGAGCCTGCTGGCCGGGCGCCTGCACTACCTGCTGCGCGCGGCGCAGACCCGGCAGGAGCTCGAGCGCAGCAAGTCCAAGCTGGCGCGCGCGCAGGATCTGGCGCGCATGGGCAGCTTCGACTGGCGCCGCTCGGGCAGCAAGGCCAGCGGCCACTTCGTGCTGTCGCCCGAGGGCATGCGCGTGTTCGGGCTGCCGCCGCACGGCGAGATGTCGCTGCACCGGCTGCTGCGCATGGTGCCCGAGGACGAGCGCCACGGCCTGATCGAGATGCTGAGCGACGTGCTGCGCACCAGCACCGTGGTCGCCCGCGACGTGCCGGTGACCGTGGTCGACGGTCGCCAGCGCATCGTGCACGTCGAGGCCGAGCCCGAGTTCAACGACTCGGGCTATTGCGTCGGCTACACCGGCATCGTGCAGGACGTGACCGACCGCCGCGCTGCCGAAGACCGCATCCGCCATCTGGCCAACTTCGACGCGCTGACCGGCCTGCCCAACCGCCGCCAGCTGATGTGGCGCGCCGAGCGCTCGCTCGACGCGGCGCGCCGCAGCGGCCACCAGGTGGCGCTGCTGATGATCGACATCGATCGCTTCAAGGTCATCAACGACACGCTCGGCCACGTCGCCGGCGACGACCTGCTGATCGAGGTGGCACGCCGGCTGCGCGCCTGCGTGCGCCACAGCGACCAGGTGATCGAGGGCACGGTCGAGTCGCAGGGCTCGCGCTCGCACCGCACGCTCGAGGCGGTGGGCCGGCTCGGCGGCGACGAGTTCGTGGCGCTGCTGCCCGAGGTCGGCGGCGAGACCGACGCCGAGCGCGTGGCACAGCGCATGCTCGATGCGACGCGCGACCCGATCTTCGTCGGCGGCCAGGAGTGTTTCGTCACCGCCAGCGTCGGCATCGCGCTCTACCCGCGCGACGGCGCCACGGTGGCCGACCTGATGCGCAACTCCGACGTCGCGATGTACTCGGTGAAGTCCGGTGGCCGCAACGCGCGCGCGCTGTACACGCCGCACCTGGCCGGGCGCGGCCGCGAGAAGCTCGAACTGGAAAGCGCGCTGCACAAGGCGATCGAGCGCGACGAACTGGTGCTGCACTACCAGCCGATGATCGACGTGCGCGCCGCGCGCATGGTCGGCGTCGAGGCGCTGATGCGCTGGAACCGCAACGGCGCGCTGGTGGCGCCGATCGACTTCATCCCGCTGGCCGAGGAAACCGGGTTGATCGTGCCGCTGTCGGAGTGGGCGCTGCGCGAGGCGGCTCGCCAGGCCAAGGCCTGGCTGCTGAGCTTCGGCTTCACCGACCCGGTGGCGGTCAATCTGCCTAACCGCCTGTTCGAGCGCTCCGACCTGGTCGAGCACATCCACCAGGCGGCGTCGCACTATGGCGTGCCGCACCGTGCGATCCAGCTCGAGATCACCGAGACCGGCCTGATGCGCGACCTGCAGAACGTGATCCCGTCGCTGCACCGCCTCAACGAGATCGGCGTCGAGATCGCGATCGACGACTTCGGTACCGGCTATTCGTCGCTGGCGTACCTGACGACGCTGCCGATCTCCGAACTGAAGATCGACCGCTCGTTCGTGCGCGACCTCGGCATCACGCCGCAAAGCTCGGCGGTGGTCACCGCGATCATCGCGCTGGCGCGCTCGCTCGGCCTGCGCGTGGTGGCCGAGGGCGTCGAGAACCTGCGCCAGATGGAGGTGCTGCACCGACTCGGCTGCGGCGTGATGCAAGGTTTCCTGTTCAGCCGTCCGATCCCGCCCGACGACCTCGAGGCCTGGCTGAAGAACACGATCCTGCCGCGCCGTGCACCGTGGATCGGCCAGGCCGGCGCACTCGACGCCGCGGCCGACGCGCGTGCCAATACGCAGGTTCGCTGACGCCGCGGTGCGAGGGTTGTCGTGAGCGCGACCGCACCGACCCCGTTGGCCGCGCCGGCGCAGATCGCCAAGGGCGCGCTGCGCCGCCTGGCGGCGCAGCAACTCGAGCCGACACCGGAGCACTACGCGCGCGCGTATGCGCAGGAGGCCGGCCAGCCGCTACCGGAAGACCCGGGGCGTGCGTGGGCGGCGCTGATCGAGCGCCTGGTGCACGGGCTCGAGCGCGGTGGCCGCCACTGGACCGGCGCGCGCAAGAAGCGCAGCCTGCAGCGCGTGCTCGACGGCAGCCGCGCCGACGGCCCGCGACTGCAGCAGCGGCTGGCGCAGTTGCTGGCCGGGTGGGACGACGACGGGCCCGCCGGTGAGGTCGAACCGAGCGGCCTGTCGCCGCTGGACGCCGCCACCGAGCCGGCGCCGGCCACCGAACCGCCGCGCGCCGCATCCGGCGACGCGGGCCGCGACGGCGCCGCCTGGCAACCGCTGCTGCACGAAGTGCATGCAACGCTCGCCGCCGCGCTGCCGCGCGAACGCCCCGATGCCGTGGCGCTCGCCGACGCGTTGGCGGCCTCAGCGCAGCGGCTCGCCGTCGAAGGCCCGCATGCGGCGTTGCTCGACGAGGTGGCGCGGCTGGGCGAACAGGCCCGCGCGCACCTCTCGCACCGCCATCTGCTGCTCGACGAGCTGCTGCAGCTGTGCCGCGCGATGACCGAAAGCCTCGGCGAGCTGGCCGAAGACCAGAGCTGGGCACGCGGCCAGTGCGACGCGCTGCGCGAGCGGCTGGGCGAGAGCCCGAGCGTGCGCGGCGTGCATGCCGCGGCCGAGTTGCTGGCGGCCACCCGCGCGCGCCAGCACGAGTTGCGGCACGAGCGCGAGCAGGCGCGCGATGCGCTCAAGGCGATGATGCAGCACATGCTCGGCGAGCTGGCCGAACTCGGCCAGCACACCGGCCGCTTCAACGACAACGTGCAGCGCTACGCCCAGACGATCGAGCGCGCCGATTCGCTGCAGGGCCTGGCCGGCGTGGTGCAGGAGATGGTCGCCGAGACGCGGGCCGTGCACGCAGCGGTCGATGGCGCGCGCGAGCGCCTGAGCCGGGAGCACGAGCGCGCCGCCGAGCTCGAGCATCGCGTGCGCGACCTCGAGGGCGAGCTGCGGCGCCTGTCCGAAGAGGTGTCGACCGACGCGCTGACGCAGGTGGCCAACCGCCGCGGGCTGCTGCTGGCCTTCGATGCCGAGCGTTCGCGCGCGCAGCGCGACGGTGTCGCGTTGTCGGTGGGCCTGATCGACATCGACAACTTCAAGAAGCTCAACGATTCGCTCGGCCACGCCGCCGGCGACGAGGCGCTGAAGGCGCTGGCGGCGCAGGTGCGGCAATCGCTGCGGCCGAGCGACCATGTTGCGCGCTTCGGCGGCGAGGAGTTCGTGGTGCTGCTGCCGGGCACCGCGCGCGATGACGCGCAGGCGCTGCTGGCGCGACTGCAGCGCGCGCTGAGTGCGAGCCTGTTCATGCACGAAGGCCGCGAGGTGTTCGTCACCTTCTCGGCCGGCGTCACGGTGTTGCGCGAGGGCGAAGCGCTCGACAGCGCGCTCGAACGCGCCGACCGCGCGCTGTACGAGGCCAAGCGCACGGGCAAGAACCGCACTTGCGTCAGTTGACCACCCCCGATGCGGCCTGGCGGCCGCCTCCCCCTCGAGGGGGCGACACCAGCGGCCTGGCGAAGCCAGATCCGCGGTGTCCACTCGGGGACGCGCCACTGGAGTGGCGCGAGTCGGAGCGCTGCTGATTCACGCGCACGCCCGGTGGCATAGTCGCGCACCGTCATTCGAGCCACACTCATGCGACTGCCCAATCTGCTGGCTACGCCTCGCGGCCGACTGACGACGTTCTTCTTCCTCTACGTGACCGAAGGCATTCCGCTGGGCTTTGCGGCCATCGCGGTGGCCACGCAGTTGCGGCGGCAGGACGTGGGGCCGGCGGCGATCGGGGCCTTCGTCGGGTCGTTCTACCTGCCGTGGGCGTTCAAGTGGGCGTTCGGGCCGTTCATCGACGTGTTCGCTTCCGAGCGCCTGGGGCGGCGCCGCGGCTGGATCATCGTGACGCAGGTGGCGATGGCCTTGACGCTGATGTCCACCGTGTTCTTGAAGCTGCCGCAACAACTCGCGGCGTTCACGGTGGTGCTGCTGGTGCACAACACGTTCGGTGCGATGCAGGACGTGGCGATCGACGCGCTTGCGGTTAACACGCTGGGCGAGCACGAACGCGGGCTGGCCAACGGCCTGATGTTCGCGGGCGCCGCCATCGGCCAGGCGGTAGGCGGCTCGGGGGTGCTGTTCCTGTCGGGCGTGACCGGCTTCCAGCCGACGTTCTTCTTCGTGGCCGGCAGCATCCTCGCAGTCACGCTGTTCGTCGCCTTGCCGATGCGCGAGGCGCCATCGCTACGGCCGCGTAGCGAAGGGCCGTCGCGCTGGCGGGCCGCCGGCGCGCAGATGCGCAGCTTCGCGGTGGAATCGTTCCGTTCGTTTCTCGGCACGCGGGGTGCCTTCGTCGGCCTGGCGTTCGCGCTGCTGCCCTCCGGTGCGATGTGCCTGGGGCTGGCGCTGCAATCGAACCTCGCGGTCGAGCTCGGTCTCGACGACGATCGGGTGGCGCTGCTGAATCTGTGGTCGTCGGTGATCTCGGCCGGGTTCATGGTGCTCGGCGGCTACCTGTCCGACCGCTACGGACGCCGGCGCACGCTGGCGGTTTACATCGCCTCGATGAGTCTGCCGGTGCTGTACCTGATGAGCGTGCTGCAGCAGTACGGCTGGATGATGCCGGTGCCGCAGGGAGGCGCCAACCCCGTGGTGGCGCCGGCGGCCCTGGTGCTGGCGCTGTGGGTCGCCACGCTCACCTACGCAGTGGCGCAGGGCCTGATGTATGGGGCGCGATCGGCGATCTTCATGGATGTCACCAACCCCGCGGTCGCCGCGACGCAGTTCACCGCCTACATGGCGCTGCTGAACCTGGGGATCGCGTACTCGGCCACCTGGCAGGGCATCGCGATCGAGGCGATCGGCTATCCGATGACGATGCTGATCGATGCGGTCTTCGGGCTCGCCTGCCTGCTGCTGCTGCCATGGATGCGCGCCGTGCGCGGCAATGCGCCCGATGGCGGGGCGCCGCAACGCGCGCGCCTCAGCGCCGTCGTGCTCGGGTTGGCGTGCATCGCCTGGCTGCCGTACCGGCTGCAGACCGACGCGCTCGGCGCCGCCGCGCCGATCTTCGAGACGGTGTTCACGGTGGTGTTCGTCGCCTCGGCGCTGTTCCTGCTGGCCGGCGTGTCGGTGCTGACCCGCGTGCCGCGCGCCTGGCTGCGCGCCGGGGCGTGGATGGCGTTGCTGCTGCTGTCGATGTATGCGCGACGCTGGCTGGGCGCTCTGAGCACGCCGCTCGCCGATGGGGCAGCGCTCCTCGTGCTCGTGGTGCCACCGGCAGCGGGAGCACTGCTGTTGGCGCTCGCTGCCCAGGGCTGGCAGGAACTGGATGTCGCCGGAACGGAGGTGCCTGCAGCGTCGGCTCACGCCGGCGCTGCGATCCGGTAGCGCTTGCGGCCCCGCCTCGCGCGCCGGGCTCGCGCACAACCGAAAACGGGAAGCCCGCCATCGAGGCGGGCTTCGCAGGCCGATCGTCGCGCGGGCTTCGCCGCGCGCGATGCCGGTGCAGCCTCAGGCGTTGTCACGCATCCACTGCTCGGCCCACTTGTCCGAGCGCTGCTGTTCGCGAGCGCCGGAGCTCATGGTCCAGACGAGGGCGCCGGTGGCAAGGCCGAGCGGCACGATGGCAAGAAGGGCGTTGATCATGGGTCAGGCAATTTGGGGTTGGGGAGGCGCGCATCGCAATGATGCTGCGGCGCAGCATAGCAGTTGAAGAGGGTTGTCGCCGGCAGAGCGGGGCAAAGCCCCAGTCTTCACTGGGCCACAACAAAGAGCCCCGCCGTGGCGGGGCTCTCGACCAGCGAGGGGATCGTCAGGTCTTCTG
>DASURM010000414.1:0-2069 GCA_036280035.1 Burkholderiaceae bacterium
TGGGAGTCCGGCGCCGCAGGCGACGGACCAGCGAGGACGCCGTGAAGTTCGCGGCGCGTTCAGCGCCGCGGACGGCGGTACCGCAGCCGCCCTTGCGGCGCGAGCATCGCAGCGCAGTCGGCCTGCAAGGCCGACCGCCACAGTAGGAGCCCCTACCGGGCACCGCCCACCGCGCCGCTCGACCAGCCTGTCGCAAGGAAGGGCCGCAACATGACCTGGAGCGTCATCGGCCAGGCCTTCGGGTTGGTGTTCGATCCCTATGTGCTGTGGATCATCCTGGCGTCGTCGCTGTTCGGGTTGTTCGTCGGCGCTGTGCCGGGGCTGACGGCGACGATGGCCACGGCACTGCTGGTGCCGGTGACGTTCTTCATTCCGCCGGTGCCGGCGGTGGCGGCGATCGTGAGTTGCACCGCGATGGCGATTTTCGCCGGCGACATCCCCGGAGCGCTACTGCGGATTCCGGGTACGCCGGCGTCGGCGGCGTACACCGACGAGGCGTACGCGATGACGCGCAAGGGCCAGGCCGAGCTGGCGCTCGGCGCCGGGCTGGTGTTCTCGGCCATCGGCGGGCTGTTCGGCACCGCGGTGCTGATCGCGTTCGCGCCGGTGCTGGCCGAGGTGGCGCTGAAGTTCTCGTCGTTCGAGTACTTCTGGCTGGTGGTGCTCGGGCTGTCGGGCGCGGTGTTCATCGGCGCGTCGAGCAAGCTCAAGGCCATGACCTCGCTGATGCTCGGCCTGCTGATCGCCTCGGTCGGCCTCGACAACCCGGGCGCGTATCCGCGCTTCACGTTCGGCAACGCCGAGCTGATGGGCGGCGTGTCGCTGATCCCGGTGATGGTGGGCATGTTCGCGGTGTCGGAGATCCTGCGCTACGTGACGTCGATCCACCCGCCGCCGAAGTTCGCGGCCGAGAAGATCGGCAACGTCTTTCGCGGCATGTGGGAGCTGACCAAGAAGTACAAGATGCAACTGTTCCGCGGCAGCGCGATCGGCACCGCGATCGGCATCCAGCCCGGCGCCGGCGCCGACATCGCGTCGTGGATCACCTACGCCGCCAGCAAGCGCTTTTCGAAGGAGCCTGAGAAGTTCGGCACCGGGCACGTCGAGGGCATCGTCGAGTCGGGCGCGGCCAACAACTCGGCGCTCGCCGGCGCGTGGGTGCCGGCGCTGGTGTTCGGCATTCCGGGCGACTCGATCACCGCGATCGCGATCGGCGTGCTCTACCTGAAGAACATGAACCCCGGGCCGACGCTGTTCATCAACAACCCGCAGAACATCTACGCGATCTTCCTGGTGTTCATTCTGGCCAACCTGATCATGGTGCCGCTCGGCTGGGCGGCGATCAAGGCGGCCAAGACGGTGCTGCGCGCGCCGCAGAACCTGCTGATGCCGGTGATCCTGCTGTTCTGCGCGGTAGGCGCGTTCGCGATCAACAACACGGTGTTCGGCGTGCTGCTGATCCTGCTGTTCGGGGTGTTCGCGTTCGTGATGGAGGAGAACGGCTTTCCCACCGCGCCGGCGATCCTGGGCGTGGTGCTCGGCGGCATGCTCGAGGAGAACTTCGTGACCTCGATGATCAAGGCCGACGGCAACCCGGCCGCGTTCCTCACGCGGCCGATCGCCGGCTTTTTGGCTGCGGCGACGCTGGTGATCCTGGCGTGGCCGCTGCTGGCGCGGTTGTGGCGCGGGCCGCCCCCGCACGTGGCGCGCTGAGCCGCTGCGCCACGAGGCGTTGTGCCGCTTGCCGCGGCCAGGTCGGCCGCAGCCGACTAAAGCTTGCTTGCCGTCTCGGTGGCGGCCTTGCCGACCACCTTGGTGGGCTGCGCCTTCTTCGACGCCACCGCCTTCGCCGGCGCGGCGCTGGTCTTCTCCGGGGCCTTGGCCTGGGCCACCGGCTTGGCCTGCGCATCGGCCTGGGCGTCCATCACCTCGTCGGCCGGGCAAGCCAGCGCACCGGCACCCACGAACGCGAGCGCAATCGCCAATCCCTTCATGGCCACTCCTTTACGACCTGGTCGCGGGGCACAGCGTAGGCCGGATCGCGTCGCGGTTCAAGCCCCATGGCGTTC
>DASURM010000415.1:0-4594 GCA_036280035.1 Burkholderiaceae bacterium
ACGAGATGCTGCGCGGCTTCGGCTTCGCGCGCGTGCTGGTGCACGACCCACACGCCGAGCTGCCGCCCGACGCGCAGCACGCCTCGATCGACGCGCTGTGCCGCGAAGCCGACCTGATCTCGCTGCACGCGCCGCTGAACGACGCGACGCGGCACCTGATCGACGCGCGCCGCATCGCGCTGATGCGGCCGACGGCGATTGTCGTCAACACCGCGCGCGGCGCACTGGTCGACCTCGACGCGCTCGCCGACGCGCTGGCCGCCGGCCGCCTGCTCGGTGCCGGCCTCGACGTCTTCGAGCGCGAACCGCCCGACCCGGCGCACCGGCTGTTCGCACTCGACAATGTCGTGGTCACCAACCACATCGGCTGGTACAGCGAGGAGGCGATGCGCGACGTGCAACGCAAGGCCGCCGAAGAGGCGGTGCGCGTGCTGCGCGGCGAGTCGCCGCTGCATTGGCTCAACCCCTGGTGAAGGCAAGACAATGGATCTACAAGCTCTGGTCAATGGATTCAACACGGTCGCGGTGGCTTCGGTGGCCGACGCGGTCGACAAGGTGTGCGGCAAGCGCGGCTACATGGCCAGCTGCATCAAGCCGCGCATCAACGACAAGCGCATCTGCGGCCCGGCCGCCACGGTGCTCGAGGCGGCCACCGACGAGGTGCTGCCGCCGCAGCACGCGCTCGACCTGATCGACGAGGCGCCGCCCGGCAGCGTGATCGTGATCTCGATCGCCGGTGGCGAGCCCGAGGTCGCGGTGTGGGGCGGCCTGATGACCGCCGGAGCGGTGGCCAACGGCCACGCCGGCGCGGTGCTCGACGGCGGCGTGCGCGACCTGGTCGAGATCCGGCGCGACTACGGCTTCCCCGTCTACGCGCGCGACGTCAGCCCGGGCTCGACGCTCGGCCGCTACAAGACGGTGGCGTCGCAGGTGCCGGTGTGCGTCGGCGGCATCGTCGTGCATCCGGGCGACCTGATCGTCGGCGACGTCGACGGCGTGGTGGTCGTGCCGAAGGCGCAGGCGGCCGAGGTGCTGAAGCTGGCGCAGGAGATCGACGCGCGCGAACTCGAGCAGGCCAAGCTGATCGTCGCGGAGAAGTCGCTGCGCACGGGGCTGGCCAAGTACGGAAGGATATGAGGCCCTCCCCGCGGGCCTGCGGTGCCTCCGCCAGGGGGCGCCGCTCCGTCGAGACCCACGATGACCGCCAGTGATCGATTCGACATCGTCTCGCTCGGCGAGCCGATGGTCGAGTTCAACCAGACCGGCGAGGGTGGTGGGCGGCTGTACCTGCAGGGCTTCGGCGGCGACAGCTCCAACCTGGCCATCGCCGCGGCGCGCCAGGGCGCGCGCGTGGCCTACGTCAGCGCACTCGGCGACGACGCCTACGGCCGCTTGCTGCGCGAGTTGTGGGCGCGCGAGGGCGTCGACGCCAGCGGCGTGAAGTCCGACCCACACGCCTATACGGCGATCTACTTCGTCACCCACGACGCGCAGGGTCACCACTTCAGCTTCTTCCGCAGCGCCTCGGCGGCCAGCCGCATGACCGGCGCTGATCTGCCGCTGGCGTTGATTCGGCGTGCGCGCGTGCTGCACCTGTCTGGCATCAGCCTGGCGATTTCGGCGAGTGCATGCGACACCGGCTACGCGGCGATCGCGGCAGCGCGCGCCGCCGGCGCGGCAGTGTCGTTCGACACCAACCTGCGGCTCAAGCTGTGGCCGGCCGACCGCGCGCGCGCGGTGATGACCGACGTGATGCGGCTGGTCGACGTCTGCCTGCCGAGCTACGACGACATGCAGGCGATCACCGGCCTCGCCGAACCGCAGGCGATCGTGGACCACTGCCTCGCACTGGGTGCGAAGGTGGTGGCGCTCAAGCTCGGCGCCCACGGCGCGATCGTCGCCGACGCCGCGCAGCGCCACACGATCGCGCCACACCCGTGCAAGCCGGTCGATGCCACTGGCGCCGGCGACACCTTCGGCGGCGCCTTCCTGGCGCGCTGGGTCGCCGGCGACTCAATCGTCGACGCGGGCCGCTACGCGGCCGCGGCGGCGGCGTTGTCCACCGAAGGCTATGGCGCGGTCGAGCCGATCCCGCGCGCGAGCGAGGTGCACGCGGCCCTCGCGCGGGCATGAGGCACTGCGGTCGCGCGGATCGATCAGGCTGATCCTGGTAGCGCCGACAGCGGCACCTGGGAGCAGCCTCGGCAGAGGCTGCATCGACCAGTCCCTCCGATAGTCGGCGCGCCGCCTCGCGCACGCGATCAGAACGTGCCCGGGTACGAGCCCCCATCCATCAGCACGTTCTGCCCGGTGACGTAGCCGGCGTGCTTGCTGCACAGGAAGGCGCACATCGCACCGAACTCGGCCGCATCGCCGAAGCGCCGCGTGGGGTTGGAGAGGCGGCGCGCCTCCCACATCGCTTCGAAGGTTTTTCCCGAGCGCTGGGCCACGGCAGCGGTGTTCGAGCGCAGCCGCTCGGTGTCGAACGGCCCGGGCAGCAGGTTGTTGATCGTGACGTTGCGCGACGCCAGCTTGTGCTGGCGCGCGATCCCTGCGACGAAGCCGGTCAACCCGGCGCGTGCGCCGTTGGACAGGCCAAGCGCCTCGTACGGCGCCTTCACCGCCGCCGAGGTGATGTTGACGATGCGACCGAAGCCGCGCTCGGCCATGGCGTCGGCGGTGGCCTTGATCAGCTCGATCGGAGCCAGCATGTTGAGGTCGATCGCCTTGATCCAGTCGTCGCGGCTCCAGTCGCGGAAGTCACCGGCGGGCGGGCCGCCCGCGTTGTTGACGAGGATGTCGACCTGCGGGCACGCGGCCAGCGCCGCCGCGCGACCCGCAGGCGTGGCGATGTCGCCCGCCACCGCGATCACCTGCCCGGCGCCGCCCACGCGGCGCAGCTCGGCTGCGGTGGCCTCGAGCGCCTCGGCGCCGCGCGCGGTGATCACCAGGTTCACGCCCTCGCCGGCCAGCGCCAGCGCGCAGCCCTTGCCGAGGCCCTTGCTCGCCGCGCACACCAGCGCCCACTTGCCCTTGATGCCCAGATCCATCGTGTTGCCCTCGTTGTCGTGCCGCCGGCGCCGCCGCGAGCGACCACCCGGGACTATATCGATCGCGGGCGGCCCCCTTCGGCCCTACCATCGCGGCCCTCTCCGCAAAGAAGAAGGAAGCACGCCATGGATCTGCAGGCCATCCAGCAATTCCTGAGCACCACCGTCACCGAGCTCGGCATCAAGATCCTCGCGGCGATCGCGTTCTGGGTCATCGGCCGCTGGCTGATCGGGCGAGTCATCGCGCTGATGGGCGCGGCGATGAACCGCAACCACCTCGACCCCACGCTCACCAAGTACCTCGGCTCGATCGTCGCCATCACGCTGAACATCGCGCTGGTGCTCGGCATCCTGGGTTACTTCGGGGTGCAGACGACGTCGTTCGCGGCGCTGCTGGCCGGCGCAGGCGTCGCCATCGGCGCCGCCTGGAGCGGCATGCTCGGCAACTTCGCCGCCGGCGCGTTCATGCTGATCCTGCGGCCGTTCAAGGTGGGCGACTTCGTCGAGGTCGGCGGCGTCGTCGGCACGGTGCACGAGCTGGGGCTGTTCGGCACCACGATCGTCACGCCCGACAACGTGCTCGCTTTGGTGGGCAACAGCAAGATCTTCTCCGACACCGTGCGCAACTTCTCGGCGCTGCCGGTGCGCCGCGTCGACCGCACCGCGCAGCTCGCCGGCAGCGTCGACCCGATCGACGCCATCGCGCGGCTGAAGGCCGCGGTGGCCAAGATCCCCAACGTCGCCGCGTCGCCGGCACCCGACGTCAGCCTGCTCGACATGAACACGCTGGGCCCGGTGATCGCGGTGCGGCCGTACACCGGCAACGACCACTACTGGCAGGTGTACTTCGACACCAACGAGGCGATCGTGCGCACCGTTCGCGAGGCCGGCTGGCCGGCGCCGATGCCGAGCCAGATCGTGCGGCAGGGCTGAGCCACTGCGATCGGGGTCGACACCGAGTGCGACGAAGCATGCGCTGCCTTCGCGTCGTCGTGGCGCCGCTGACGGCCTGGGCGCTCGCTGCCGCCACACCTGTGGTCCGAGCGCAGAGCATCGAACCGCGCGCCTACTCCAACGCGCCGGTGGACATGAACTTCCTGATCGGCGGCCTCGCGCTCACTCGCGGCGCATTGGCGTTCGACACCTTGCCGATCACCGATCCTCGTCTGAAGACCACGAGCGCCGTGCTCGGCTACGCCCGGGTGCTCGACCTGTGGGGCCGCTCGGGCAAGTTCGATGTCGTCGTGCCCTACACGTCGCTGTCCGGCACGGCCACCTTCCAGGGCGGGCCCATCGAACGCAAGGTCGACGGCCCGGGCGATCCGCTGCTGCGCCTGTCGATCAACCTGCTGGGTGCACCGGCGATGAGGTTGCCCGAGTTCCGCTCGTATCAGCAGGACCTGATCGTCGGCGCCAGCCTGCAGGTGTCGGTGCCCGCCGGACAGTACGACGCAACAAGGTTGGTCAACATCGGCACCCACCGATGGTTCTTCAAGCCGGAGATCGGCGCATCGCAGGCGCTCGGCCCTTGGACACTGGAAGGC
>DASURM010000416.1:0-7790 GCA_036280035.1 Burkholderiaceae bacterium
GTCGGCATCGAAGCGCTTGGTCGGCGCGAACTGCCAGACGATCGGCCCGAGCTTCGGCCCCAGCTCGGCAATGCCGCTGCCGACGAAGCGCGCGATCGAGTCGCCGGCCTCGGCGAGCACCCGTCGGTTGGTGGCATAGCGTGTGGCCTTCAGCGTGAAGACGAAGTCGTCCGGTGTCTGCTGGAGCCACTTGGCGAAGGTGCCCGGGCTCTGCAGGCTGTAGTAGGTGCCGTTGACTTCGATCGCCGTGAGGCGGCGGCTCGCATACTCGAGCTCGCGCGCGACCGGCCAGCCGGCCGGGTAGAAGCTGTTGCGCCACGGCTCGTACGTCCAGCCGCCGACGCCGACACGAATCGTGGTTGCTGCAGCGACGCCCATCACGGCGATGCTAACCACAGCGCGAAGTTTCCGGCCGGCGCTTGCAACATCGTGAAGCACCCCACGGCGACACGGGTGGCCGCGCGGCCCGACAATTGTCACGTCGTGGCCTGCGGCGCGCGCGGCGCCGACGCTACGATGGCACCAGGTGGTCGATGAGGTTGTCGATGAAGATTGTGACGATGCGGATCGCGAAGTTCATGCTCGCCGGCATTGCGTTGATGGTGTGGGGCTGGCCTGCGAGCGCCGGCGTCAACGAATGGGTCCACAGCGCCGCGGCCGGTGCGTCGTCGGTGGCCACGAAGGCCGAGCGTGGCGTCAAGCGCGGCGTCGAGGCCGGCATCTCTGGCGTCGAGCGCGGTACCAAGGCCGCGGGGCGCGGGGTCGAGACCGCTGCCCGCAAGGTCGGCATCCCAGCGGGCCCCAAGCCCGCCCAGACGACGTCGCCTCCCGGCGAGTTGGCCCCCGCACGCTGACGACGCGCGGCGCGGCAAGGCGTCACGCAACGCGCTCGCGGCGCCGCGGTGTCGGTGCCGCCTCCGACTAAGATGCCTGCTGCGGCAACAGGGTCTTCGATCGAGCGAGTGAGCGCATCCCCTTACACGGCCAGTTGCCTGTGCGGCGGCGTGAAGTTCGCGTTGAACGCCGAACCCGGCCCGATCCAGATCTGCCACTGCGCGATGTGCCGCAAGGCTCAGGGCGGCCCGTTCGCCGCGCACGCCGACATGCCGGCTGCCGCGCTCGACGTGGTCGAAGGCGCCGAGTTGCTGGCCCACTACGAATCGTCGCCCGGCGTGCACCGCATCTTCTGCAAGCGCTGCGGCTCGCCGCTGTTTAGCACCGACGCCGAACACCCCGATGTGGTGCGCATCCGCGTGGGCATCATCGACGGTGCGCTGCGCGCGCGGCCGAGCGCGCACTACTACGTCGGCCAGATGGCCAACTGGTGGCGCATCGACGACCATTTGCTGCGCTTCGAAACCGAATAGGCGCGGCCCGCGCAGGCCCTTGGCACCCCGTCGACGGCCGCGACTGCGGCGCGGCGGGCACAATCGCCGGCTAGGGTCTGTTCACACGAGGAGCCGTGCATGCTCGATCTGCCCGCCCTGCAGAAGATCATCGACCCGGTGTTTCCCGGGCTGATCGGACTGCGCCTGCGCGAGCTGACCCCCGAGCGGGTGCTGGCCGAGCTGACAGTGCGGCCCGACCTGTGCACCACCGGCGGCGTGATGCACGGCGGCGCGATCATGGCGTTTGCCGACACGCTCGGTGCGGTGGGCACCGTGCTCAACATGCCCGCGGGCAAACGCACGACCACCACCGACTCGAGCACCAAGTTCATGGCCGGCGCGCGCGTCGACACCGTGGTCACCGGCGAGAGCGTCGCTTTGCACCGCGGCCGCACGACCCAGGTATGGCAGACCTCGATCCGCAACGCCGAGGGCAAGCTGTGCGCGGTGGTCACGCAGACGCAGCTGGTGATGGACGCCGGCTGAGCACGGTGGCGCGGCAGCTCACGCCGATGCCGGCGCTCGCGCGCGCCGCGCTCGCCGTGGCGCACTGACGGGCCATGGCAGCGTGGCCCGCTATCGCGGTCGCACGCGCGCACGATGCGTCGCGCCGGGCGCCGTTCTTCGTCGGCGAAACGGGTGCGATGTCGCTGACCGTCGGCTCGGTGGCGCACGCGCACCTGCCTGCCCTGCGGCGCTGGCCGCATTGGCTGCAGGTGGACGAACGCGCTGTCACGCTGCACTGCGCCGCGGCCGCGCGCGGCGACGCGATGGCGGCGATCCACGACGCATTGCGCCGCGACGGCCTGATCGTCGCCTGGCGCGACGAGGCGTTTGCGCTCCTCACCGTCGACGGCGAGGCCACCGGCGTGCTGATCGAGCGCGCCGCCGCGCGCTTCTGGGGCTCGCTGACGCTCGGGGCGCACTGCAACGGCTACGTCGCCGATGCCAGCGGCCGGCCCGCGCAGTTGTGGATCGCGCGCCGTTCGCTCACCAAGGCCACCGACCCCGGCAAGCTCGACAACCTCGTCGGTGGTGGCGTGCCGGCCGGCCAGTCGCCGCGCGAAACCGTGATCCGCGAAGCGTGGGAAGAGGCCGGGCTCGCGCCCGCGCAGTTGCGCTCGCTCGCGCGCGGCCGCGTACTCGGGCTGCTGCGCGACATTCCCGAGGGCCTGCAGCGCGAGTGGATCCATGTCTACGACCTCGCGATGCCCGCGGGCATGACGCCGCGCAACCAGGACGGCGAAGTGGCCGAACTCGCGCTGCACCCGCTGCCGCAGGCACTGGCGCTGGCTGCCGGCAGCGAGATGACGGTCGACGCGTCGCTGGTGACGCTGGACTTCGCGCTGCGCCACCGCCTGCTCGACGACGCCGACGTCGCCGCGCGTGCGGCCGCGCTGTTCGGAGGGCAGGCCGCATGAGACCGCCGGGCCGCCCCAAGGGCGAATACCGGTGCGCGCAGCGCGAAGGTACCCAGTGAGCGCCGGGGTCGTCGAGGCGCGCACACGCTACGACAACACGGCAATCGCCGCGCATTGGCTGCTGGCAGCGCTGATCCTGGTGAACCTGGGACTCGGCCTGTACATGAGCGGCCTGCCGCTGTCGCCGCGGCAGCTGGTGCTGTTCAACTGGCACAAGTGGGTCGGGGTCACGATCCTCATGCTGTCGGCGCTGCGGCTGCTGTGGCGGATGACGCACCATCCACCGCCCGACGTGCCGATGCCGCGCTGGCAGCGCATCGCCTCGCACGCGGTGCACCGGGCGCTGTACGCGCTGTTCTTCGTCGTGCCGCTGGCCGGCTGGGGCTACAGCTCGGCCACCGGGTTCCCGGTGGTGTGGTTCGGCGTGCTGCCGCTGCCCGACTGGGTGCCGGTCGACCGCGCCTGGGCCGATGCGCTGAAGGCGCTGCACCAGGCGGCCGCGCTGACGCTGGCGCTGCTGGTGGCGCTGCACGTGGCTGCCGCGCTGAAACATCTCCTGGTCGATCGCGACGGATTGTTGCAGCGCATGCGTCCGTTTCGGCGTTGAGCTCCGTACGTCGTCACATGACCAGGATCTTCCTTGCATTGAGTGCGGCGCTGGCGCTGGTCGGCGGCGTGGCCCGGGCGCAGAACGTCGACCCTGCGGCCAGCGAGCTGGTGTTCGTCACCCGGCAGATGGGTGTGCCGGTCGAGGGCCGCTTCCAGCGCTGGAGCGCGCAGGTCGCGCTCGACCCGCGCAAGCCCGAAGCGGGGCACGTGGTGCTGCGCATCCAGACCGACAGCGTGTCGTTCGCGGCCCCCGAGGTCACCGCCGAGGCCCAGCGCGCGGTGTGGCTCGACACCGCACAGTACCCGCAGGCGGAGTTCCGCTCCAGCGGCATTCGCGCCGCCGGCGATGGACGCTTCGAGATGACGGGCCGGCTGACGCTGAAGGGCGAGTCGCACGACGTGACGGTGCCAGTGACGCTGACGCAAAGCGGCAGCCACGGCACCGCGGTGGGCCAGTTCGTCGTCAAGCGCAACGATTTCCGCGTCGGCGCCGGCGAGTGGGCCGACCCCAGCCTGGTGGCCTACGAGGTGCAGGTGCGCTTTCGCATCGCGCTGTCGGGTCTGCCGACATCGTGAGCGCCGCTGCGCTGCGCCGCGCGCGGCGAGTGGCCGGCGGCCTCGCGCTGCTGGCAGCAGCCGGCAGCGCGCTCGCCGAGCCGGTGACCTACCGGTTCGACCCCACGCACACCTTCGTCACCTTCGAACTGCAGCACTTCGGCACCTCGACGATCCGCGGCCGCGTCGGCCCGCTCAAGGGCTATGCGGTGCTCGATCGCGCTGCCCGCACGGGCCGTGTGCAGGTGGAGATCGACCCCGCGCTGGCGTCGACCGGCGTGGCCCCGCTCGACGCCCGGCTGAAGGAACCCGACATGCTGGCGGTGCAGGCCAACCCGCGCGCGTACTTCGTGGCCGACCACGTGGAGTTCGACGACGCCGGCCGCGTCACCGCGCTGCGCGGCGAGTTCACGCTGCGCGGCGTCAGCCTGCCGCTGACGCTGACCGCGCTGCGCTTCAACTGCTACACGTCGCCGCTGTTCGGGCGCCAGGTGTGCGGCGGCGATTTCGAAGGCCGCTTCAACCGCAGCAGCGTCGGCATCACGTTCGGCCTGCCGTTCGTCAGCGACAGCGTGCACCTGCTGGTGCAGGTGGAAGGCATTCGCGACGCGCCGTAGATCGAGACGACAGCACGCGGCTGCGGCCGGCGAGCGCTGCGCGAACGCAGCGATTGCCACGACCCTGGGCTCCGAGCCGGCCCCACCGTCAGGCGACCAGCAGGTAGCGCGTGCTCGGCCCCTTGCCGGTCTGCTGCAGCAGGCCGCGCTCGGCCAGCGTCGCCAGGTGCTTCGACGCGGTGGCCGGGCTGACGCCGCACACCTGCGCGTAACCGCTCTTGTTGATCGCGCCGTCGTGCAGCAGGCGTTGCACGAGCGCCATCCGGCGGGCATCGTCGAGCAGGTCTTCGGTGCGCGGCCGCCAGTCGGCGGCCAGCAACTGCTCGCGCCCGTGCTGGCGATCGAAGGTGTCGCGCAGATGCGCCAGCTCGGAGGCGAACTGCTCGCCCAGGCCATGACGCTGCATCAGTAGCTGCGCCGCCTCGCGCTCCTTGACCGCGATGGCCAGGTAGGCCTGCGCGATCGCGAGGCGCGCGCGCGCGTGCGCCTCGGGCGGCATCGGCACCGTGAGCACCGCGCGCTGGCGCTGGATCTCGGTGGTCTCGGCGAGATGGACCGCCGACTCCTCGGGAATCAGCCGGTCCTTCTCGCGCTCGTCGAGCTGGCCCAGCAGGTCGGTCTTCAGTTTGCGCGCCAGTTCGAGCAACGCCGGGCTGCTCTCGGCCATCGGCGCGGCGAGCACCGCCTCGACGTGGCTGTCGCCGCGATGCTCGTCGCGCGCGTCGTGCGAGGTCTGGAATCGCTTGTAGTGCGCCTCGGCGAGGTTGAAGTGGGCGCGCGTGGCCTCCAGGCGCAACCCGCTGGCGAGGCTGGCGCGCAGCGCGTGCCGATACTGCTCGATGGCCGGATCGAGGTGCCCCTGGAGGTAGTAGGTCGCGCCCAGGTTGACGTGCGTGCCGGCGATGATCTGCGGCTCGACTTCCTGGCGGCCAGCCACCTCGAGGATGCGCTGCGCGTACTCGATGGCGCGCTCGAACTGCTGCAGCTCGGCGTAGATCGAGCTGAGGTTCAGCCAGGTGGCGAGCACCGATCGGCGGTCGCCGAGGCGCTCGAAGATGTTGAGCGCGCGCTGCTTGTGCTGCAGCGCGTCGCGCAATTGCCCCGAGCGCCGCGCCAGCTCGCCCCACGATTGCGCGAGCATGCCGGCGATCTCGTCGGGCACCTCGATCTCGCCGGCGATCGTCTGCGCGCGCTCGAGCACGGTCTTGGCGCGCGGGTCGTTGCGCTGCAGGTACAGCCACGCCAGGCGCGTCAACGTGGTCAGGTAGGCCTCGATCGCGCCGCGGTCCGATAGCTGCGGGTCGGCCTGCCGCAGGCACTGCGCGCTGTCTTCGTAGCAGGCGAAGGCGCGGTCGGCATCGCGCGTCTCGTGGAACGCGCCGAGCGCGCCGTAGGCGATGCCCATCAGCAGCCGGTCGCGGGCCGACACCGCCGCCTGCAGCGCGGCCTCGTTGGCGTGCAGCGTGCGGTCGGTCTGGCCGCGCGTGCGCGCGAGGCCCGCCCGCGCCAGCTCGAGGTCGACCCGGTCGCGCGGCGACAGCGCACCCGCGGCGAGGCGTTCGACCAGCGCGTCGGTTTCCGGATGATTGGCCGCCTGCAGCGCATCGGCCTGCAGCGCGCGGATGAAACCGCGCCCGTCGGCAGCCGCCAGGCGGTGCCAGAGCGCAGCGCCGATGTCGTGCCGCAGCAGCGCGCGCTCGGCCTGCCGCTGGTGCCACGCCTCCTGCTGCTGCGGCGTGTGCAACGCCAGACGCCGCGCCATCTCCGATTGCAGCCAGCGCCGCAGCGCGAACCGCGTCGGCACCCCGATCGGCTCGCGCACCATCAGCCGAGCGAGCGCGCGCTTGGCGCGATCGAGGTGACGATAGAAGGTGCTCGCGCCCACGCCCCACAGGCCGCACAGGTTCTCGATCGAGGGTTCGTCGGCGCGCCGCCGGTAGCGATCGCGAAACTCCGGCACCGGCAGCACGCCGGCATAGCAGGCGGCGGCGAGCATCGGACGCCACGCGGTGAGGTCGAGCCAGGCCTTGCGATCGATGCCGTCGAAGCTCGCGGCGCGGTCGGGCCGCAGTTGCGTCAGCGCCCAGTGCAGCATCAGATCGGCCGTCAGCTCCAGCGGCTGCTCGACCTCGAACGCCTCGCCCAGCGTACCCTGCAGCAGGCCCTGATAGCGGTGCATCAGCCAGCGCGCGGCGCGCGGCCGCTGCCGCACGAGCTCGTCGAGCGTGCCCGAGCGCTGCGCCGCCAGCGCGGCATCGATCAGCGCCTCGGCCAGCCCCACGGCGCCAACCGGCCGCGCGCGGGCGCGGCCTTCGTTGCCGATACCTCGTGTCTCTGGCATGGTCGCGCCCGAGAAGCGACTGGCGACTGCGCACGGCCGCGATGTCGAACTGGGGATTGTGCCCTGTAGCGAGCGCATGCTTTGATGCGCCGCCTCGCTCGGGGCCGGGGAGCCTGAATGAAACGCCTTGCGCGCCTGCAACCACTGAACCCCAAGCAACCCGACGACACCGACAGCGTGGTGCTGGCGGTGTACGCGCCGTTCGGCACCGACGCCGTCCTCAGCCGCTACCCTGACGCGACCTCGGGCATCCCGATCCAGCGGCAGGTGCTGGTGAAGGCGCTGCAGCGCGTGGCGGCCGAGGGCGTTCACGTGTCGGCCCTGATCGATCTGTACGACGATGACAGCTACCTGGTCGAGATCCCGGCCCTGCAGCCCAAGGCGATGCGCATCACCTCGGCGTGGAAGCAAGACATGGCCTCGCCGCATGCCCTGGCCGGCTTTCTGCGGCGCACCCACGCCGTCCATCCGTGCTCGACCCTGGTGCTGGCGCTCGAAGGGCACGGCGCGGGCTACCTGCCCGAGGTGGACTCGGCGAACCTGACGCCCGAGAAGACCACCTCCAACGGCGACTACGAGTGGACCTTCGGCAAGGACGGGGCCCGCCTGAGCCCGTCGCCGGGCTCGCCGGCGCTGCCGGTGTTCTCGTCGGTGCTGCCCGTGTTCTCGTCGGTGCTGCCGACCGTCAAGCTGCCGCTGTCGACCTCGGGGCTGGCGAAGGCGCTTCGCCTGGCGCAGCGCCAGGGCGTGCCGCGGCCCGCGGTGATCCACTTCAACAACTGCTTCAACATGTCGGTGGAGCATCTGCACACGGTGGCGCCGCACGCCGACTTCGCCACCGGCTACGGCAACTACAACT
>DASURM010000417.1:0-6434 GCA_036280035.1 Burkholderiaceae bacterium
ACGACCACTGCGTTCGAGCCGATCCGGGCCCCGTCGCCGACCGTGAACGGCCCGAGCACCGCGGCACCCGCGCCGACGATGACGTTGCTGCCGAGGGTCGGGTGGCGCTTGCCGGGATCAAGGCTGACCCCACCCAGGGTAACGCCCTGGTAGAGCGTGACGTCGTCCCCGATCTCGGCGGTCTCGCCGATCACCACGCCCATGCCATGGTCGATGAAGACGCGCCGGCCGACGGTGGCACCGGGGTGGATCTCGATCCCCGTGAGCCAGCGGCTGAGGTGCGAGACGAGGCGGCCGAGCCACTTGAAGCCGTGCTGCCACGCCGCATGCGCCCAGCGATGCAGCACCAGCGCGTGCAGCCCCGGGTAACACGTGAGCACCTCCCAGTTCGAGCGCGCCGCGGGGTCGCGCTCGCGGATGCAGGCGATGTCTTCGCGCAGGCGGTCGAACATCTCGGTGGCTCGCGGTTCCGGGTCGGCGAGCGCAGTGTATGCGCGCCGTGCCGACCGCGCCGGCGCCAGGCATTCAGCCCGCGTGGCGCCGCACGGCGCGCGCGATGCCGCGCAGGATGTGCAGCTCCTCGCGGCGCAGTTGCGCCCGGTTGAACAGCTGGTTCAGACGCGGCATCAAGCGCTTGGGCGCCGCGGGGTCGAGAAAGCCGATCGCCTGCAGCACCTCCTGCCAGTGCGCGAGCGCGGCCTGCACCTCGGCGGCGTCGGCCACGTCGGGGTCGGGCGTGCGCGGCGTCACCGCGAAGCCGCCCAGCGCCTGCCGCCACTCGTAGGCGATCAACTGCACCGCCTGCGCCAGATTGAGCGAACCGAATCCGCTGGAGGTCGGCACGCTCAGGCACAGGTGGCAGCGGTAGACGTCGTCGTTGGCCAGCCCCCAGCGCTCGCCGCCGAACACGAAGGCCACCGACAAGCCCTCGCCGGCCAGGGCCGGTAGGCGTTCGCGCGGCGCGAACACCGGCGGCCCGAAGTCGCGCGGCGTCATTGCCGTGGCGCACGCCACCTGCATACCCGCGAGCGCATCGGCCAGCGTGCCCACCACGCGGGCGCCGGCCAGCACGTCGTCGGCGCCGCTGGCCATCGCGGCGGCCTGCGGCTGCTGCAGCACGTCGGCATGGCGCGGCGCCACCAGCACGAGGTCGGCAAACCCCATCGCCTTCATCGCGCGCGCCGCCGCGCCCACGTTGCCCGCGTGGCTGGCGTTGATCAGCACGAAGCGGGTGCCATCGGGCGACACGGTCGAGGACGTTGGCATGCGCAGATAAAATCCGCAAGAGTCGAGGTCGCTGGCAGTCATTGTCGCTGCCGCGCGCTACCGCCGCGCCGCGGCGGCTCCGCCGCAGCGCGGCTTCACCGAACCCCATGTCCCAATCCCTGCACCCCATGCTCAACGTCGCCATCAAGGCGGCGCGCGCGGCCGGATCGATCATCAACCGAGCCGCGCTCGACGTCGACCTATTGAAGGTCAACGTCAAGGGGCCGAACGATTTCGTCAGCGAGGTCGATCGCGCCGCCGAGGCAGCGATCATCGAAACGCTGCTCCAGGCCTACCCCGACCACGGCATCCTGGCCGAGGAGTCCGGCTCGAGCCATGGCAGCCGCCACAGCGAGTTCCAGTGGATCATCGATCCGCTGGACGGCACCACCAACTTCCTGCACGGCCTGCCGATCTACGCGGTATCGATCGGCCTGGCGCACCGCGACGTCGTGCAGCAGGCCGTGGTGTACGACCCGGCGCGCAACGATCTGTACTTCGCCTCGCGCGGCCGCGGCGCGTTTCTCAACGACCGCCGCCTGCGCGTCAGCAAGCGCACGCAGTTGGCCGACTCGCTGATCGGCACCGGGTTTCCGTTTCGCCGCGGCGACGACTTCGAGCGCTATCTGCAGATGATGCAGTCGGTGATGCAGCGCTGCGCCGGCGTGCGCCGCCCGGGTGCCGCCGCGCTCGATCTGTGCTACGTGGCCGCCGGCTGGTACGACGGCTTCTTCGAAACCGGCCTCAGCCCGTGGGACGTGGCCGCCGGCTCGCTGATCATCACCGAGGCCGGCGGCCTGATCGGCAACTTCACCGGCGACGCGCAGTTCCTGCACCAGCGCGAGATCGTGGCTGGCAATCCCAAGATCTATGGCCAGCTCGTACACCTGCTGGCGCCCTACGCCAAGGGCGCCAAGGGGCACGTGGCCGAGGCGCAGCCAGCGGCCAGTACGACCCCGGCGGTGCGCAAGACGCTGTCACGGCGGCCCGCCAAGCCTACCGGCGCGTAGACGCGCTTCGAGGCGGCGTCCCCCGGACGCTCGTTGGCATGCCGGCCACGGCGCGCGCAGTGGATCACGATGGCGAAACCGGCATCGCCTTGGGCATTCCCCACTCGTGATGTTGTGCCCTGCACAAGCCCAGCCGGCTGTCTAGAGTGCGCCCGAGTCGAACCCCGAGCGCAATGCGACCTGCCGTCGCTCGCTCCGCTCGGCCCGCCATCTGCAGGGAGTGATCATGAGCAAGTCGCGACAATCCATCAGAGTCCTGGCCGTCGTCATCGGCCTTGGCGCACTCGGTGCATGCCAGACCCCGAGCCTCAACATGCCGGTAGCCAAGATCGACAACGGCCTCGGCGACCTGCCCCCCTACCGCGAGTGGGTCGACCCGACCGGCCGTTCGCCGATGGGGACAGTGAAGACGGCCACCGGCTCGACGAACTGAGAGCCGAGGTGCGGCGCCGTAACGCGCGCGCGGTGCACTGAATTGACGGCCCGCTTCGGCGGGCCGTCTGCCGTCGTGTCGGCCGGACCGTCAACGCGCGGGGAGAATGCGGCGTCCCCCGGCCATCCCTGCGCTCACATGCCACGCATTCTGATCTGCACCGCCCTCGTCGCCGCCACCCTGGTCGACGCGAGGGCTGCAGAACCTTCGGCAACCGACCTGCCGGCCTGCCTGGACAGGCTGCGCGCCAACGCGCGGGCGCAGGGCGTGCCGCTGGCCGACTACGACCGGCTCGCGCGCGGCATCCAGTGGCAGACGCGGACGATCGACGCCTCGCGCAGTCAGCCCGAAGTGCTGATGACCTGGAAGGCGTACCTCGACCGCGTGCTGACCCCGGGGCGAGTCGCGCGCGGACAGAAGGTCTTCAGCCAGTGGCGCGAGCAAGCCGAGAAGGTGGCGCGGCGCTACGGCAGCGACGCCGAGGTGATCACGGCGATCTGGGGCGTCGAGTCCGACTTCGGCACCCGGCTGGGAACGTATCCGGTGCTCGACGCCTGGGCAACGCTCGCCTGCTACAAGCCGAGCGACCTGCGCGTCAACAACTTCTATGGCGCGATGCGCCTGCTGGCCGCCAACCGGGTGCCGGCCGACCGCTTCACCGGCTCGTGGAGCGGGGCCTTCGGATTGACGCAGTTCATCCCCACGTCGTTCGAGTCGTACGCTGCCGACGGCGACGACGACGGCAGGATCGATCTCTACACCAGCGTGCCCGATGCGATGGCGTCGACCGCGCGCCACCTCGCCGAGCGCACCTACTGGACGCGCGGCCTGCCGGCGGCCATCGAGGTGACGATGCCGGCGGCGCTGGTGCAGCAACTGACCCGCGGCAGCAGCGACGAGTTGTGGCTGAGGGCGGCGCGCCCGCTCACGGCCTGGGCGCAACAAGGCGTCGTCCGCGTCGACGGCGGCAGTCTGTCGTCGATCGCGATCGCGCCGACGGCGCCGTGGCAGGCACTGTTCACCGAAGGCGCCAAGGGGCGCGTGTTCCTGCTGAGCAGCAACTTCGATGCCCTCACCAGCTACAACAAGTCGACCAAGTACGCGATCGCGGTGTCGCTGCTGGCGCAGGCCGTGCGGGCGCCGGCCGCGCCGGAGGCGGCGCCAGACGCCATGACGACGCAGCAGCCGGCTGCGCCTGCTACTTCGCCTGCACTGCCGGCCTCGCCGACATCACCTGCCTCGTCTGCAACGCCCGCTTCGGCGGCAACGCCTGCTTCGGCCGCAACGCCTGCTTCGGCCGCAACGCTCGCCATGCCGGCGGCGTCCGTCGCGCCCGTTGCATCGGGCGCCAGTGCAACGAGCCCGTGACCCCGCACCCGGCCAACCAGCGGTCGCACTTCGGGCACCGTCGGGTCACCTGTCGCGCGGCAACAGCAGACACAGCATCGTCTCGCTGGGGCGGGAAATCACCGTGACGCGGCCACCTAGCGCCTGTGCACGCCGCATCATGTTGCGCAAACCGTGCCCGCAAGCCAGGCAATGCTCGACATCGAAACCGCGGCCGTTGTCGACGACGCGCACGCTGACGAAGTGCTCGTCGGCGCCGGTCTCGATGCGGATGGCGCTGGCCTGCGCATGTCGGGCCACGTTGATCAGTGCCTCCTGCAGGATGCGCAACACGTGCAGCGAGGCATTGGCATCCAGCCACGGCAGCACAGGCAGATCGCCTACGCTCCAATCGAAGGCCAGGCCGGCGCCTTCGAGTCGCTGGCCGAGCCTGTAGCGCAACGTCGCCAGCAGCGTCGGCAGGTCACCGCCGATCGGCTCGAGCGAATCGATCGTCAGCTTCAGCTCGTCGATGCTGTCGCGCAACACCCGCGCCACCGCCGCGCGGTCGAGCTGACCCTGTTCGACCAGCATCAACGAGCCCATCAGCGCCGAGCCCATGCCGTCGTGCATCTCGCGCATCAGCCGCTGGCGCTCGTCGGCCAGCGCGCGTTCGCGCTCGATCTCGCGCAGCCGCGCGTGGCTGGCCTCCAGCTCGCGCGTGCGCTCGGCGAGCTGGCGGTCGAGCATGCTCGCGCTCTGCTCGGCGGCGGCAAGCGAGCCTACGTAGCGGCGCATCACCGCGTAGCCGAAGGCCAGCAGGACCACCAGCGCCGCGAGCGGCACCAGCACCGGGTTGTCGCTCGACACCACGCCGCGGATGCGCAGCGCGTCGTGCACCCCGAGCGCGCACTGGACGATCAATGCCCCCGCGGCGGCCACCGCTTCGCGCGTGCGCACTTGCCAGGCCAGCCGCACGGTCATCACGGCGGCGACCGACGCCACCAGCGCCGGCAACTGGAAGACGGTCAACCGGTACAGATCGAAGAAGACCTCGTCGCCGGCCCAGCCCAGGCTCAGCGTGAGCGCGGACGACACCGTGGCGTAGGCCAGCAACGCGGTATCGAACATCAAGTGTCGCGCACCGACGAGCCGGGCGACGAAGAGATAGTTGAGCACCACCACCCAGGGCAAGACCGCAGCCGTGGCGTTCCAGTAGAGACCGAACGGCTCGAAGCGAACCGTCGGGTAGTAGTAGAACGGCAGCAAGAAGACCGCCCAGGCCAGCATGCCGAACGCGAGCATGAGGTACGGTGTCTCGCTGCGGCGGCGCCACCACACGGCGATGCCGAATGCGGCCAGCGCCAGCGCGAGCACGGTGACGACGCGCGGCAGCGTCCAGGCCATGAACATCCATCGCTGGTAGCGCTCGAGCACACGGCCGGCGTGAGGACCGATCTCGACACTTCCGAAGCGCAGCCGCTCCATCGGCGTGCGCATCGCGAGCAGGATCTCGTTGTCGGCATCGGGGCGCAGCGTGCCGGCGGGCGCCACGAACAGCAGCGGGCCATTCCAGCGCGGCGAGCGCTCCCAGTGGCCGTCTTCTAACCGCTGCTCGCCGACCAGCGCAAACACCTCTCCGAGGTCGGCCCGGGTGACGAACAAGGCCGTCGCGCCGCTGTGCTGCGGCCGGTAGCGCAGGCGCAGCCACAACAGGTGCGACCCCTGGCCGCGTGGAATCGGCTGTTCGGACTCGCGCGTCAGCGGCAGGTCGATGCGCTGCCATGGCGCCGCGGGGTCGGGGCGCAGCGCGTCGACCGCGACGCCCGGCGCGAGCCTGACGACCTGCAACTCGGCCTGCGCGATGCGCTGCAGATGATCGGCCGGCTGCGCCAGCGCGACCAGGTAGCCGCACCAGATGCTAGTCGCGCAGCAGACCCATCTTGCGCGCCTCATACACGGCCTCGGTCTTCGAATTGACCTGCAGTTTGCGATAAATGCGCTTCACATAGGTCATGACCGTGTGCGGCGACACCGCGAGCAGCGCCGCGATCTCGTGGAAGTTGTAGCCCTTGGTCACCAGGCCCAGCACTTCGCCCTCGCGTTCGGACAACGCGGGCCCAGTCGCTTCGCCCGAACGCGGCGACGCCGCGCGCGGCGCCTGAAAGCGCGTCAGCAGTTGGCGCGCGATCAGCGGGCTGATCGGGCTGGCACCGGCGTGGAGCTGACGGATCTGCTCGCAGAAGTCGTGCGGCATCGAGTCCTTCAACAGGTAGCCGGTGGCGCCGGCCTCGATCGACTCGATCACGTGGCGCTCGTCGCCGAACACGGTGATGACCATGATGTCGCAGTCCGGCAGGTGCTCGGCCGCGTGGCGGATGACTTCGAGCCCGGGCCGG
>DASURM010000418.1:0-8316 GCA_036280035.1 Burkholderiaceae bacterium
GCGAGGTCGGCGAGGTGGTCGTCACCGTGCTCGCCACCGACTACCCGCTGGTGCGCTTCGGCACCGGCGACCTGTCGGCCATCATGCCCGGGCGCTGCCCCAGCGGCCGCACCGCACAGCGCATCAAGGGCTGGATGGGCCGTGCCGACCAGACCGCCAAGGTTCGCGGCATGTTCGTCCACCCGGGCCAGGTGGCCGACATCGTGCGCCGCCACGCCGAAATCGTGCGCGCGCGCGTCGTCGTCGAAGGCGAGATGGCGAGCGACCGCCTCACCTTCAAAGCCGAGGTGTCGGCGCAGCCCGAGGGCCTGGCCGAGGCCATCGCCGCCAGCGTGCGCGACGTCACCAAGCTGCGCGCCGACGTCGTGCTCGCCGCCGCCGGCAGCCTGCCCAACGACGGCAAGGTGATCGAAGACGCGCGCAGCTACAAGTAGGTGCCCGCGGGCTTAAAGTTGCACCGGCGCAAGGCGTGCGGTCTGCGCAGGGCCATACTTTCGGCCGCGGCGCGCGGGCGCCACCACCACGAGGCTGACTGAGAGGAGGAAGACCATGAAGATTCGCGGACTCCTGGGTTTCGGCGTGCTGTCGCTGGCGCTGCTGGCCGGCGGCGCCTTCGCCGACGACAAGGCGGCCAAGCAGGCCGAGGTGGTCAAGTCGACGCAGGCGGCGCTGGCGCGCTTCTACAAGGAGAAGCCCGATCTGAAGGCAGCCGTTGCCAAGGCACCGGGCTATGGGATCTTCACCACCTACGGCGTCAGCTTCTTGATCGGCGGCGCCGGCGGCACCGGCCTCGTGCACGACAACAAGACCGGGAAGAACACCTTCATGAGCGTGGGCAGCGCCAGCGCCGGCCTGCAACTCGGCGCATCGCAGACCGAGATGCTGTTCGTCTTCAAGACACAGGCGGCGATGAACCGGTTCATCGAGAAAGGCTGGGAAGCCACCGGCACCGCTACCGCCTCGGCCGGCGCCAGCGGCGCCATGGCCGGCGGCGGCAGGGGCGAGACCGCGCTGCAGGATGCCGACACCTACACGCTGACGAAGAACGGCCTCGAGGTCGGTGTGGCCGCGGGCGGCTCGAAGTTCTGGAAGGACAAGGACCTCAACTGAGGCTGGTCGCCGCGGTCGATCGCGACGGCAAGGTGACCGAGGACGCGCGCAGCTACGAGTAGCGGGCGCCGGTCGCGCGCGCGGGCCGTCAGCCGAGCCGGATCGCCCCTTCGGTGGCGAGCGCCTTGATTTGCTCGTCGTCGAAGCCGAACTCGCGCAGCACCTCGGCCGTGTGCTGGCCGAAGGTCGGCGCCGGCGTGCGCACCGACCCCGGCGTCGCGCTCAGCTTCACCGGCACGCCCAGCGCATGCGTGCGCCCGGCCACCGGATGGTCGAGCGCCACCACCATCTCGCGCGCCAGCGCCTGCGCATCGCGCGTCATCTGCCCGATCGACTGAATCGGCCCGGCCGGCACGCCGGACGCGTCGAGTTCGCGCAGCCACTGCGCCGTGTCGCGCGTGCGCAGCCGCTCGCCGAGCAACCGCGCCAGCTCGTCACGGTGCGCCATGCGGCCGCTGTTGCTGGCGAAGCGCGCGTCGGCGATCAGCTCGGGCACGCCGGCGATGCGCGCCACGCGCTCCCAGTTGGCCTGGTTGGCGCCGCCGATGTTGATCCAGCCGTCGCGGGTCGCAAACGCTTGGTACGGCGCCGCGAGCACGTGCGCCGAGCCAAGCGGGCCAGGCGACACGCCGGTGGCGAAGAAGATCGCCGCCTGCCACGCGGTCTGGTGGATGCCAGCCTCGAACAGCGAGGTGTCGACGTGCTGCCCCTGGCCGCTCTGCGCGCGATGCAGCAGCGCCGCGAGGATGCCCACCACCGCGAAAATGCCGGCGTTGAGGTCGGTCACCGGCGTGCCCACCTTCACCGGCGCGGCGCCCGGCTCGCCGGTGACGCTCATCAGCCCCGCGGCACCCTGCGCAATCAGATCGAACCCACCCTTGTCGGCCGCCGGGCCGGTGCGGCCGTAGCCCGAGATCGAGCAGTAGACCAGTGCCGGGTTGAGCGCGCGCAGCGCGTCGACGCCGAGGCCCAGGCGATCGAGCGCGCCCTTGCGGTAGTTCTCGACCAGCACGTCGGCCCTGCGCGCCAGCTGCTGCAGCACGCGGCGCCCGCCGTCGGTCTTGAGGTCGACCGCGATCGAGCGCTTGTTGCGGTTCATCATCATGAACGCGGCCGATTCGCCGTTGACTTGCGGCTCGGCGTAGCGCCGCGTGTCGTCGCCGGCGGGCAGGCGCTCGACCTTGATGACGTCGGCGCCCAGGTCGGCCAGCAGCGCGCCGCAGGCGGGCCCGGCCATGATCTGGGCCAGCTCCAGCACCGTCAGCCCGGCAAGCGGGCCGCGGCTGGCCGGCGCGGCGGGCGCGTTCACCGGCCGACGAACTCCGGCACGGTCTTGGCGAGGAACGCGCGCACGCCGATGCGGAAGTCCTCGCTGTCGTAGCAGGCGTAGCCCTCGTCGCGCTCGGCCTCGGTGAGCGGCTGGCGCGATTCGAGCTGGCGCACGAAGCGCTTGTGCCAGCGCGCGACCAGCGGCGCGCCGGCGGCGATGCGGCGCGCGGTGGCGTAGGCCTCGCCGGCCACCTCGTCATCGCGCACCACCCGGTGCACGAGGCGCTTGTAGAGCGCCTCGCGCGCGCCGAACACGCGGCCTTCGAGCAGCATCTCGAGCGCAGTGGCGCGGCCGACCGCCTGCAGCAATGCGGCCAGCTCGGCGTGCGCCATCACCAGGCCGAGCTTGTTGATCGGCACGCCGAAGCGGCTGCCCTCGCCGCAGATGCGCAGGTCGCACAGCGCCGCGATCTCCAGGCCGCCGCCAACGCAGATGCCTTCGATCAACGCCACCGTCGGGTGACGGCACTGCGCGATGGCGTCGAGCGTGCCGTGCATCACCCGAGCGTAGGCCTTGCCCTGCACGGCGTTGGCGCGTTCGGTCTCGAACTCGGCGATGTCGTTGCCCGGCGCGAAGGCCTTACCGCCGGCGCCGCGCAGCACCACGCAGCGCAGCGCGTCGTCATCCGACAGCGCGTGCATCGCCTCTCCCAGGCGCTGCCACATCGGCCTGGTGAGCGCGTTGAGCTTGTCAGGCCGGTTGAGCACGACGGTGGCCACGGCGCCGTCGCGCTCGACGAGCACGAGATCGTTGTCCATGCGTTGTCAGCGGTAGAAGAAGTCCACCAGGCCCAACGTGACGACGGGCACGTAGGTGACCAGCAACAGCACCGCGAGCAGCACCCCGATGAACGGAATGTTCGCCTTCGTGACGTCCCAGACGCTCTCCTTGGCGATCGAGCAGGTGAGCAGCAGCACGCTCGCCACGGGCGGTGTCTGCTGGCCGATCGCCAGGTTGAGCGTCACGATCAGGCCGAAGTGCACCGGATCGATCCCCGCCGCCGTCACCACGGGCATCACGATCGGCACCACCAGGATGATGGCCGCCGCCGAGTGCAGGAACATGCCGATGATGAGGAAGAAGATGTTGAGGATCGCGAGGATGGCCCACTTCTCGTTCGTGACGGACAGCATCACCGCGGCGATGCGCTGCGGAAGCTGAACCTCGGTGAGATAGAGCCCCAGCAGGGCCGACGCCGCGACCAGCAGCATCACGGCGCCGGTCTGCACCGCGCCGTCGATGACGGCTTCGCGCAGCCGCTTCCAGTCGAGCTCGCGATAGACCAGGCCACCCACCAGCAGCGCGGCGACGACGGCCAGCGCGGCTCCCTCGGTCGCCGTGACGATGCCGCCGAAGATGCCGCCAAGGATGATGATCGGCAACGTCAGCGCCCAGAACGCGTGCCTGAACGCGCGCCACAGCGCAGCCCACTGGAAGATCTGCTCCACCGGCCAGTTGTGCCTGAGCGCGTACCAGTAGCACAGGGCCATGAAGCCGCCCGACGCGAGCAGGCCCGGCACGATGCCGGCGACGAACATCTGCACCACCGAGGTGCCGGCCATCACCGCGTACAGGATCATCGGGATCGACGGCGGGATGATGATCGCCAGCGTCGCGGTGGACGAGGTCACCGCGGCCGTGAACGGCCCCGGGTAACCGCGCTTCTTCATCGCCGGCATGATGATCGACGCCGTGGCCGCCACGCCGGCGACGGCCGAGCCCGAGATCTCGGCGAAGAACATGTGGCTGAGCACGTTCACCTGCGCCAGCGCGCCGCGTACCCAGCCGACGAGCGCCTGGCAGAAGTCGATCAGCCGGTGCGAGATCCCCGATGTGTTCATGATCGCGGCGGCGAGGATGAACAGCGGGATCGCGATCAGCGGAAAGCTCGTCGCACCCTGGTACAGCGCGATCGGCACGTTGGGCAGGCTGCCCACGCCCTGCGTGGCCAGCATCGCGATCACCGACGCGATCGACAGGGCCACCGCGATCGGCACGTTGATCAGCACCAGCACGAGGACGCACACCAGAACGACAAAGCCGATCATGCAGGCTTCGCCTCGTGCGCCGGTTCCGCGCGCGCCTCGCGCAGCACCTCGGGAAACACCAGCACCTGGCCGATCACGATCAGGACGGCACCGATCGGGATCGTCGAGTGGGCAATCGCCACCGGGACGTCGGGCAGCGAGACGAGGCGGTCGGACGCCAGGATCTCCATGATCGAGGTGCCCATCCAGGCCAGCATCACGAAGAAGGCGATCGCGCACAGTTGCGCGACCACCGCCGCCGCGACGCGCCAGTCCGACGGCAGCATGCGCACGACCTCGGGCACGCCCATGTGCGCGTGCTTGAGCACGGCCAACGCCGAACCGTAGAACGTCACCCAGGCCAGCAGGATCGTGGCGACCTCGTCATACCAGACCAGCGAGTGGCCCGAGTAGCGAAACAGCACACCCACCGTCACCTCGGCGGCGAGCGCGATCATGAGCACGATGCAGACCCATTCGAGGAAGCGCTCGTATCCTCGACGCAGTGCCCCCGAGGTCATCGGCTACTTGCCCAACGAGATCGCGCGGTCGATCAATTCCTTCGATCCTTTGACCTCGCCGGCGAACTCGTCGTACACCGGCTTCGAAGCGACGACGAACGCGTCCTTGTCGGGCGTGTTCACCTGCATGCCGCCGGCCTTGAGCTTGCCGAGCAGTTCCTCGTCGTCCTTGGCCGCCTTCTCGTAGACGAACTTCTGCGACTGCCTCGCCGTGTCCTCGAGGATCTTGCGCACGTCCTCGGGCAGGCTCGCCCACTTGCGCGCGCCGACCGTCACGTACGCGGGCGTGTACACATGGCCGGTGAGCGACAGGTACTTCTGCACCTCCTGGAACTTGGCGCTGTAGATCTGCGTGAACGGGTTCTCCTGGCCGTCCATGACGCCGGTCTGCAGAGCCGTGAACACCTCGGAGAACTTCATCGGCGAGGGGTTGGCGCCGTAGGTCTGGAACATCTTCACGCGCCACTTGCCCTCGGGCACGCGCAGCTTGATGCCATGCAGGTCCGCGGGCGTGTTGATCGGGCGCTTGGAGTTGGTGATGTGGCGGTAGCCGTTCTCCCACACGGCGATCACCTTGAGACCCTTCTTCTCGGCCTCGGGCGCGAGCTTGGGCCAGAAGATCTCCTTCTCGATCTTCGCCATGTGCGCGCGGTCCTTCACGAGATAGGGCATCTCGAAGATCCCGAACAGGTCGGCCTCGGACGACATCACGGTCGACGGCAGCGCCATGTCGACGGTGCCGAGCTTGAGCTTCTGCAGCAGTTCCTTGTCGCCGCCGAGTTGGCTCGAGCCGAAGACCACGACCTTGGCCTTGTCGCCGAGTTTCTCGTTCGCGCGATTCGCGAACTCCTCCGCCGACGCCGCGAACAGCGAACCCGGCTCGCCGACGTGGCCGAACTTGATCTCGGTCTGCGCGGCGGCCGGCGCCACGACGGCCGCGGCCGCAACGGCGATGAGCAATGTGCGACGTCGATTCATGGCTTGTCTCCGTTCGTTCGTGGGTTTGTGGAATCGCGTGGTGCGCTGCAGGCCTTCTAGGCCGCGGCGCGCAACGGCCTGGGTGCCGGCCGGGCGGCGAACTCGGCCATCGCGGCCTGCACCCCGCTGCCGGCGAGCGCCACGCCGGCGAGCTTCAGGCCCATCTCGACACCGGCCAGCGTGGCGACCAGCGTGAGGTCGTTGCTGTCGCCCAGGTGGCCGATGCGGAACATGCGGCCCTTCACCTTGCCCAAGCCGGTGCCGAGCGAGAGATCGAAACGCTCGTGGATCAGCCGGCGCAGCGCATCGGCGTCGACCCCTTGCGGCGTGATCACGCCGGTAAGCACCGGCGAGACCACGCTGGCGTCGGCGCACTGGATCGGCAGGCCCCAGGCGCGCACCGCGGCGCGCACGCCCTCGGCCCAGCGCTGGTGGCGCGCGAATACCGCGTCGAGGCCCTGCTCGAGCAGCATGTCGAGCGCCTCGCTCAGGCCATACAGCAGGTTGGTGTTGGGCGTGTAGGGCCAGTAGCCGCCGCGGTTCATCTCGACGATCTCGTCCCAGGCCCAGAACGAGCGCGGCAGCTTCGCGGCTTTCGACGCCTCGAGCGCCTTCGGCGAAAGCGCGTTGAAGCTGATGCCCGGCGGCAGCATCAGGCCCTTCTGCGAGCCGCTGATCGACACATCGACGCCCCACTCGTCGTGGCGGTAGTCGGCGCAGGCCAGCCCCGAGATGGTGTCGACCATCAGCAGCGCGGGGTGGCCGGCGGCGTCGATCGCGCGGCGCACCGCAGTGATGTCGGAGGTGACGCCGGTCGACGTCTCGTTGTGCACCACGCACACCGCCTTGATGTGGTGCTCTGTGTCGGCGCGCAGCCGCTCCTCGATCAGATCGGCCTGCACGCCGCGGCGCCAGCCGGTGGGCAGCCCAGTCGCGGCGTCGGTGCCCGGCACCGACAGGAACTCGGGCTGCAAACTCAGGCGCAGCGCCATCTTCTGCCACAGCGTCGCGAAGTGGCCGGTCTCGAACATCAGCACCGCGTCGCCCGGGCTCATCGTGTTGGCCAGCGCCGCCTCCCACGCGCCGGTGCCCGAGGCCGGATAGATGGCTACCGGGTGCCGAGTGTGGAAGACGCGCTTCAAGCCATCGATCACCTTCAACCCGAGTGCCGCGAACTCCGGCCCGCGATGGTCGATGGTCGGCAGGCTCATCGCGCGCAGGATGCGATCGGGCACCGGACTCGGCCCCGGGATCTGCAGGAAGTGACGGCCGCTGGGATGGTGGTCGAGCGTGATCATGATCGGGCCGCGATCGGCAGCGCATTGTTTTGCATACAAAACAGCAGTGTCAACCCGGCGCGACCCTCGGGCCGCTGCCTGAGTGCGAATCGCCTGCCGCCTTGTCGCTACGCCGTTTTGCATACAAAATTCCGCACCACGATCACCGCCCGAGCCGATGGCCGTCATCCCGCTGCGCAGCCCCGTGCTGCACGACCAGGTGCTGCGCAAGCTGCGCACCCTGCTGGTCGAGGGCCGCATCGCCGCCGGCGCCAAGCTCAACGAGCGCGAGCTGTCGCAGCGTCTGCAGGTGTCGCGCACGCCGCTGCGCGAGGCGATCAAGCAGCTCGCCGCCGAGGGCCTGGTGGAGCTGAAACCGCACCGCGGCGCGGTGGCGATCGCGCTCGACGAGGCCGAGGTGCAGCACAGCTTCGAGCTGATGGCCGCGCTCGAGGGCCTGTCGGGCGAGCTGGCGGCGCAGCGCATCACCGAGGCCGAGCTGCAGGTCGTGCGCGCGCTGCACTTCGAGATGCTGGCCGCGTTCACGCGGCGCGACCTGAGCGGGTACTACCGGCTCAACATGCAGATCCATGCCGCCATCAACGCCGCCGCCAAGAACCCGGTGCTGGCGCGCACCTACGCGCAGGCCAATGCGCGGCTGCAGGCGCTGCGCTTTCGCTCCAACTTCGACGAGCAGAAGTGGAAGCGCGCGGTGAAGGAGCACTCGCAGATGATCGACGCGCTGGCCGCACGCGACGACGCGAGGCTGCGCCAGTTGCTTGTCACGCACCTGCACCACAAACGCGACGTGGTGCTCGAGATGATGCGCGCGGGCACGCTGGCGATGGCGTCGAAGGGCTCGCGGTGAGCCGATGAAGCTCGACGCCCCCGGCCGGCTGCAACCGGCCACAGACACCAGCGTCGCGCTGGCGCGGCAACTGCGTGCGCACACCCGCGGCGAGGTGTTGTTCGATGCCGCCGCGCGCGGCCGCTATGCCACCGACGCATCGATCTACCAGGTGGTGCCGGTGGGCGTGTTCATCCCCACCGACGACGCCGACGTGCGCCACGCG
>DASURM010000419.1:0-5656 GCA_036280035.1 Burkholderiaceae bacterium
GGCCACCTGCGCGGCAGCGGCAAGACCATCCTCGCCGAGCCGGCGGCGCTGCACACCGAGGTGCTGCGACTGCCGGGCACCGACGGCGCGAAGATGAGCAAGAGCTACGGCAACGCGATCCTGATGCGCGACACGCCCGAGGAAGTGACGCGCAAGGTGCGCCGCATGGCCACCGACCCGGCGCGCGTGCGCCGCACCGATCCCGGCGATCCGGAGAAGTGTCCGGTGTGGGAGTTCCACAAGGTGTACAGCGACGAGGCCACGAAACGGTGGGTGGTCCACGGCTGCACCACGGCGAGCATCAGCTGCCTCGAATGCAAGCAGCCGGTGATCGACGCCATCATCAAGGAGCAGCAACCCTGGCGCGAACGTGCGGCGCCGTTGCTGGCCGACCCGAAGAAGGTACATCGCATCCTGGAGGCTGGCACCGAGCGCGCGCGCACGGTGGCGCAGGCGACGATGAAGGACGTGCGCGACGCGATGGGGTTGAACTACTAGGGCAAGACTTGCCGGCGTGGTCCGGGCCTGCTGACTTCAGCGCGCTCACCGTCCGACACATCTGCGCAACAACCGCGGGGCGGCCGCGCCGCGCCACGCGCTAGGATGCGGGCGCTGGCCTTGGAGGGGGCAGCCACCCAACTCGCAGTTCACGTGACCGACCCCGAGTTCGAAACCCTCGCCTTCCTGCTCGCCGGACTCGGCGTCACGCTCAATGTCACCGACGCCGAAGGCCGCTCGCTGATCGCCGGCCCGGCGCCGCGGCACGACGCCGCCGAGCCGCCGCGCACGGTGTCGATGAACCTCGCCGACGGCCGGCGCGTGGTGCTGGTGCCCGACGCCGAAGAGCAGCGCCGCAACGCCGAGGCGCGACAGCGCTTCCGGGTGCTGGCCGAACACTCGACCGACCTGATCGTCGCCGTCGATGCCGATCTGGTGATCCGCTTCGCGTCGCAGTCGGCCGCGACATTGCTGGAGCTGGTGCCCGAGGAGCTGATCGGCCGCACGCTGGCCGAGTTGCTGGCTCCGGAGGATCGTGCCGGCTTCATCGCGCGCCACTTCATGCACGCGTCGCGCCGCGGGCCCGCCGGCAGCGACCTGTTCCGCGCACTGCGCCGCAACGGCAGCGCGCTGTGGATCGAGGCCCGCGTGGTGCTGCTGCCCGCAGGCAACGGGCTGGGCGACTACCTGGTCACGTTGCGCGACGCCGAACATCGCAAGCAGGCCGAGTTGGCGCTCGGGGCAGCCAATGCCGAACTGTCGGCGCTGGCGTCGACCGACGCGCTCACCGGCCTGGCCAACCGGCGCATGTTCGACATCACGCTGCGCAAGGAGTGGTTCCGCGCGCTGCGCGACGGCTCGCCGCTCGCGCTGCTGATGATCGACATCGACCACTTCAAGCCGCTCAACGACCGCTACGGACACCAGGTCGGCGACGCCTACCTCGCCGCGGTGGCCCAGATCATCGAGCGCAGCGTGCGGCGCGCCGGCGACCTGTCGGCGCGCTACGGCGGCGAGGAGTTCGCGATCGTGCTGCCCGGCACCACGGCGGCCGGTGCGCTCGAGACTGCCGAGGCGATCCGCCGCGCGGTGGGGGCTGCCAGCTTCGACGCCATCGTGCGCGGCGGCCTGCCGATCACGGTATCGATCGGCGCCGCCGCCACGGTGCCGATCGCCGGTGGCGGCGCGGCCACCCTATTGCACAGCGCCGACGCGGCGCTGTACCAGGCCAAGCGCAACGGCCGCAATCGGATCGAGATCCTGAGCTAGAACCGAGGCAGGCAGCGCTCAGCGGCCCGCATCAGGTCGGCACGAACATGTACCCTGCGTTGCGTACCGTGCGGATGCAGCGCGGCTCGCCCGCCGGATCGGGCTCTACCTTGCGGCGCAGCCGCCCGATGCGGATGTCGATCGAACGGTCGAACGGCTCCCATTCGCGGTTGCGCGTCTGCATCAGCAACTGGTCGCGCGACAGCACGCGGTTGGGGTTGGCGAGGAACACGCGCAGCAGGTCGTACTCCATCGCCGTCATCGCCACCTCGGCGCCACCGGTCTCGAACATTCGACGCGACTCGAGGTCGAGTTCGCAGCGGCCGAAGCGCTGGCGCGCGCCCCCCGCAGCGGTGGCGCCAGGGTCGGCCGTGGGCTTGGCCTGGATCCGCCGCAGCACGCTTTTCAGCCGGGCCAGCAGCTCGCGCGGATCGAACGGCTTGGGCAGGTAGTCGTCGGCGCCGAGTTCAAGGCCGACGACGCGATCGATCACCTCGCCCGACGCGGTGACCATGATGATGCCGACGTCGTAGTGCTCGCGAAGGTACTTGGCCAGCGTGAGGCCGTCCTCCCCGGGCAGCCGGATGTCGAGCAACACCACGTCGGGCAGATCGCCTTCGATGCACTGGCGCATCTGCGCCCCGCTGCCGGCCTCGGCCACGGCGAAGCCCTGGCCCTGCAGGTACTCGCACAGCATCGCGCGAATCGACGGATCGTCGTCGACGACCAACAGCCGGGCCAGGGCCTCCATGGCGCCGAATTCTGCCGTGAGTCCGCCGGGCTGTGGGGGCCTGAATACAAACCGGCAACACAACGACGGCGCGGCGACGCAGCGCCGATACCCGCGGCTCGGACAGTGCGCATCCGTCGCGGCAGCGTTGCACCTCGTGTGCCGTGCAGCGGCTAGCCGGCCTTGTGGCCACCGACCCCACTGTCAAACCGAGGATCCACACCATGCAAACTGCCATCAGCACCGAACGCTACGCCCGGGTGGTCGAGCTCTCCAAGCGCGTGCGCTGGGAGATCGATCGCGACGTCATCCGCGGCCGCAGCTTCGACTACAGCAAGACCTTCCTGCCCACCGGGCTGTCGCTGGTCGACGAGATGGATTTTCTGACCCCGGCGCAGAGGCGCCTGCTCAGCCAGGTGCAGGGCCGCACCTACGCCTACATCTTCGGGCTGGTCGAGCGCTTCATCGCCGCCAAGGTCAGCGACCTCGGTCGCCAACACGCATTCGACGACCAGGTGGCCTTCGAGGCCATGGTGCGCATGACCGACGAGGAGCTGAAGCATCAGGAGCTGTTCCGCCGGCTCGAGACGATGATGGCTGCCGACATGCCTGCGGGCTACCAGATGACGGCCGACGGCAACGCGGTGGCGCAGGCGGTGCTCGGCGCCAGCAGCTGGGCCGTGCTCGCGCTGACGCTCGACATCGAGCTGTTCACGCAGGCGCACTACCGCGCCAGCATCGAGCCCGATGCCGAGCTGTCCGAGCTGTGGCAGGACGTGTTCAAGTTCCACTGGCGCGAAGAGGCGCAGCACGCGGTGCTCGACGAACTGGAACTGCTGCGCGAAGACGCCAGGCTCGACAAGGCGGCGCGCGACGCCGCGGTCGGCGACCTGATCGGTCTGGTGGGCGCCGTCGACGGCATCCTGCAGGCGCAGGCCAAGGCCGACGCGGCCTACTTCGCACGGATCGGCGGCCTGGCCGGCGACAGCGGCCGCATCGCGCAGGTCGAGGCCAGGGTGCTGAAGGCCTACCGCTGGCAGTACATCGTGTCGGGCGTGATGGAGCCGCGCTTCCAGCGCGTGCTGTTCGGGTTGCTCGACGACGCCCAGAAGGCACGCATCCTGGAGGCGCTGGCGCCGCTGACCTACGCGGTGCCCGCGCAGCCGCAGGCGCTGCCGATGGCAGCCTGAGACACAGCCGCTCAGCCGGCCGGCAGCCACCGCTGCAGCAGCGCGCGCAGCGCCTGCGTCTCGATCGGCTTGCGCAGCAGCGCCCGCACACCGTGGCGCTGCAGCACCGCGGTCTCCTGCGTTTCCGGGTCGCCTGTGTACAGCAGCACCGGCAGCGTCGGCCGCACCTGAGTCGCGTGCTGTGCGAGCTGCAGCCCGGTCATCTGCGGCATCGTGTGGTCGGTGACCAGCAGGTCGACTGCGTTCGCAGGCTCCAGCAGCCAGTCGCGAGCGGCCAGCGGGTCACCGATCGACACCACCTGCAGGCCCCAGCCGCCGAGCAGTTCGGCCATCATGGCGCCCACCTGCGGCTCGTCCTCGACCACCAGCACGCGCCCGGCAAGCTGGCGGCCAGGCGCCTTGGCGGCCGCAGGTGCCGGCGAGTCGACTGCGGCCGCGTTGGCCGCCGGCGGCCACAACACGCCGAAGCGCGCACCGTGCCCGGGTTCGCTGGTCACCACCACGTGGCCGCCGTGGTTGTGCACGATGCCGTGCACCATCGCCAGCCCCATGCCCGAGCCGCGGCCCATCGCCTTGGTGGAGAAGAAGGGCTCGAACATGCGCTCGATCACCTCCGGCGCGATGCCGCTGCCGGAATCGGCGACGCCGAGTTCCACCCACGGGCCGTAGCCGACGTTGGCGCCGCATGAGCAGCAGCGCAGACCCGGGTGGTGGACCACGGCGAGGTCGACGCGGATGCTGCCGCTGCCGCTCATCGCGTCGCGCGCGTTGATGCACAGGTTGAACAGCACCTGCTCGAACTGCACCGCATCGGCCAGGATCGCCGGCAGCGCCTCGTCGTGGATCGAAGCCTCCAGCAGCACCGACGACGGCAGCGTCGATCGCAGCAACTGCAGCGACTGCCGCACCAGCGGCCCCGGCGCCAGCGCGCGATGATCGCCGCCCTTGCCGCGCGCGAAGGTCAGCATCTGCGCGATCAGGTCGCGCGCCCGCTGCGCCGCCAGGTGCGCCGACTCGAGCTGGCGCACGAGCTTGGGGTCGTTGCCGGCGGCCGCGCGCTCCTGGCCGAGCACCAGGTAGCCGATCACGGCGGTCAGGATGTTGTTGAAGTCGTGCGCGATGCCGCCGGTGAGCTGGCCGATGGCCTCCATCTTCTGCGCCTGCCGCAGCTGCGCCCCGAGCTTCTCGCGCTCGGCCTCGGCCGCGCGCCGCTCGGTGATGTCGCGCGTTGCGTACAGCACGTGCGGCGCGCCGCGGTACAGCACCGGCACGCCGCGCACTTCGGCATCGAAGCGTCTGCCGTCCTTGCCCAGGCCCTGCACCTCGAAGTGCAGCGTTTCGCCGGCCACGGCGCGGTCGTGCAGCGCGCGGTGCGCGCTGCGCACGGCATCGTCCGGCTGGGTCAGCACACCCGGCGCCGCCAGCACCTCGTCGCGCCCGAAACCGCTCATCGCGAGGTAGGCCGGGTTGACGTCGACCGCCCGGTAGGCGGCGTCGCGCAGCACCAGCGCATCGGCCGATGCGTTGAAGATCGCGCGGTACTGCTCCTCGCTGGCGCGCAGCCGGCGCTCGCCTTCGAGCCGCTCGCTGACGTCGCGGCCGATTCCCAGCGCGAACGGCTCGTTGCCCAGGCGCACCGGCAGATAGCGCAGCTCGATGTCGAACGCGCTGCCGTCGGCGCGCGTCACCGTCTCGACGAGGTGTGCCTTCTCGCCAGCCAGCGCGCGCTCGATGCTCGGCAGCAGGCGCTTCATCTCGTCGGCATCGGGGCGCTCGCTCCAGTGGCGCCCGACCACCTGGTCGCGGCGAAACCCCGTGGTCTGCTCGAACGCGGTGTTGACGTCGACCACGTACAGCGTGTGGCTCCACAGCACCATCGGGTCGACGCTGCCGTCGAAGATCGCGCGGTACTGCTCTTCGCGCCCCCGCAGGCGCTGTTCGGCGTGCCGTCGCTCGGTGACGTCGCGCG
>DASURM010000420.1:0-6643 GCA_036280035.1 Burkholderiaceae bacterium
GGCGAACACCGCGACGCGGGCAGCCGCGCCGAGGAGGCCGCCCGTGCCTGAGGCGCCGAAGTCGGTCGAGCTGGAGGTGCTGCGCTACCGCCCGGAGCAGGAGGATGCGCCGGTGTGGCAGCGCTACACGGTGCCCTACAGCGACGACATGTCGGTGCTGCAGGCGCTGCAGCATGTCAAGGACGACCTCGACGGCACGTTGAGCTTCCGCTGGTCGTGCCGCATGGCGATCTGCGGCAGCTGCGGCATGATGGTCGACGGCAAGCCGAGGCTCGCGTGCGAGACCTTCGTGCGCGACCTGCTGCCGGGGCCCGTGCGCATCGAGGCACTCGCCCACCTGCCGATCGAGCGCGACCTGGTGGTCAGCGTCGACGGCTTCGTGCGCAAGCTCGAATCGATCAAGCCCTACCTGATCCCGAGGCAGGCGCGCACGCTGGCGCAGGGCGAGCACCTGCAGAGCCCCGAGCAGCTCGAGCGCATCGAGCAGTTCGCCTCGTGCATCAACTGCATGCTGTGCTACGCGGCGTGCCCGCAGTTCGGCTTGAACCCCGACTTCACCGGCCCCGGCGTGCTGGCGCTGCTGCACCGCTACAACGACGACTCGCGCGACGGCGGCCGCGCGCAGCGCATGGCGGTGCTCAACGCCGAGGAGGGCGTCTGGAGCTGCACCGCGGTGGGCTACTGCTCCGAGGTCTGTCCCAAGCACGTCGACCCGGCCAACGCGGTCAACCAGAACAAGGTCGAGAGCGCGAAGGACTACTTCGTGCGCTTCGTGCTTCCGAAGGCTGCTCGATGAGCAACGGCAAGGCACCGGCGCGGCGCCCTTACATGCGGCCGATGCGCGGCTGGTGGCGGCGCGACCCGTTCTTCGTGCGCTACATGATCCGCGAGGCCACCGCGCTGGCGGTGCTCGCCTACGCGATCGTGCTGACCGTCGGCGTCGTGCGGCTGGCACAGGGCGAGGCGGCGTTCGACGGCTGGCTGCAGGCGCTGCGCTCGCCGGCGTCGCTGCTGCTGCACGCGGTGCTGCTGGTGTCGATGGTCGTGCACGCGCACAGCTGGTTCGAGATCATGCCCAAGACGATGCCGATCATCGTCGTCGGCGGCCGCAGGCTGGCGGCCAGCACGATCCAGCGCGCCGGCTGGGCGGCGACGGTGGCGGTGACGGTGGTGGTGTTCGCGTTGGCGTTGTGGGCACGACCATGAGCCCCCGCCCGGCCGCTCCGAAGGGGGCGAATCCCGCTCGGCGGGACGGGGCCGCAGGCCCCAAGGGTGCCCCATGAAGCGCTCGAACGCGCCGATCTTCTGGTTGCTGTTCGGCGCCGGCGGCATGCTGTCGGCGCTGCTGGGCACCGCGCTGGTGTTCATCACCGGCATCGCGGTGCCGCTGGGCTGGACCCTGCCTGCCGACTGGATGGGCTACCCGCGCGCGCTCGCCTTCGCGCAGCACTGGGCTGGCAAGGGATTCGTGTTTGTCGTCATCGCGCTGTTCGCTTGGCACGCGATGCACCGGCTGTTGCACAGCCTGCACGACATCGGCGTGCCCACCGGCGCGACGGCCAAGGCGGTGTGCTACGGCGGCGCCGCGCTGATCACGCTGGCCAGCGCTGCCGCGCTGCTGTCGATCGGCTTCTGAACCGCACCGGTAAAATCGCCCCTCGATCGGTCGGCACGCGGGCGCATCCCGGCGGGCACCCGACAGGGAGAACAGTTGCATGGCCGGTCATTCGAAGTGGGCCAACATCCAGCACCGCAAGGGCCGGCAGGACGAGAAGCGCGGCAAGGCCTGGACGCGCGTGATCCGCGAGATCATGGTCGCCGCGCGCACCGGCGGCGGTGATGCGGCCGGCAACCCGCGACTGAGGCTCGCGATCGACAAGGCCAAGGCGGTCAACCTGCCGGCCGACACCGTCAAGCGCAACATCGACAAGGCCACCGGCAACCTCGAAGGCGTGCACTACGAGGAGATCCGCTACGAGGGCTACGGCATCGGCGGGGCGGCGATCCTCGTCGATTGCATGACCGACAACCGCGTGCGCACGGTGGCCGAGGTGCGCCACGCGTTGTCCAAGCACGGTGGCAATCTCGGCACCGAGGGCTCGGTGGCGTTCCAGTTCAAGCACTGCGGGCAGTTCGTGTTCGCGCCGGGCACCAGCGAGGATCGGGTGATGGAGGTTGCCCTCGACGCCGGGGCCGACGACGTGATCACCGACGACGATGGCGCCATCGAGGTGCTTTGCGCGCCGGGCGACTTCGAGGCCGTGCAGCAGGCGCTGGCCAAGGCGGGGTTGAAGCCCGAGCTGGCCGAGGTCACGTGGCGCGCCGAGACCCCGGTCGAACTCGCCGGCGACGACGCCCAGCGCATGCAGAAGCTGCTCGACGTGCTCGAGGACCTCGACGACACGCAGGCCGTCTTCCACAACGCGGTGCTCGAATGAGCCGCGCGCTGCGAACGAGGCGAGCATCGGCGAAGGGTCGCGCGTGAAAGTCCTCGTCATCGGCGGCGGCGGCCGCGAGCACGCGCTGGCCTGGAAGCTGGCGCAAAGCCCGAAGCTGCAGTGCGTGTACGTGGCGCCGGGCAACGGTGGCACCGCGCTCGACCCGCGGCTGGAGAACGTGGCCATCACCGAGCCCGCCGAGCTGGCCGAGTTCGCGCAGCGCGAGAAGGTGGTGCTCACGGTGGTCGGCCCCGAGGCGCCGCTGGCCGCCGGCGTGGTCGACCTGTTCCGCCAGCGCGGCCTGCGCATCTTCGGGCCGACGCGCGCCGCGGCGCAGCTCGAAAGCTCCAAGGCATTCGCCAAGGCCTTCATGCTGCGCCACGGCATTCCGACCGCGCGCTACGCCACCTTCGGCGACGCGGCGGCCGCGCATGCGTACGTCGATGCGCAGGGCGCGCCGATCGTCGTCAAGGCCGACGGCCTGGCCGCCGGCAAGGGCGTGGTGGTGGCGATGTCGCTGCCGCAGGCGCACGCCGCGATCGACGCCATGCTCGATGGCAGCGCCCTCGGCGTGGCGCACAACGACGGCGGTGCGCGCGTGGTGATCGAGGAGTACCTCGAAGGCGAGGAGGCCAGCTTCATCGCGATGGTCGACGGCGAGCACGTGCTGCCGCTGGCCACCAGCCAGGACCACAAGCGCCTGCGCGACGACGACGAGGGCCCCAACACCGGCGGCATGGGCGCGGTTTCGCCGGCGCCGGTGATCACGCCCAACCTGCATGCACGCGTGATGCACGAGATCATCCGGCCGACGGTGGCCGGCATGAAGCGCGACGGCATCGTGTTCACCGGCTTCCTCTACGCGGGCCTGATGATCGACGCGCAGGGCAACCCCAGGACGCTGGAATTCAACACCCGGCTCGGCGACCCCGAGGCGCAGCCGATCCTGATGCGGCTCGAGAGCGACCTGTTCGACGCCCTGATGCACGCCACCGACGGCACGCTCGACAAGGTGGAGCTGCAATGGGACTCCGACGTCGCGCTCGGCGTCGTGATGGCCGCCGCCGGCTACCCCGAGGCGCCGCTGAAGGGCGCGGCGATCAGCGGCCTTCCGCCGGCGAGCGACGACCTGGTGGTGTTCCACGCCGGCACCGCGCGCGACGGCGAACGCCTGGTCGTCAGCGGCGGCCGCGTGCTGTGCGTCACCGCGCTCGGCTCGACCGTCAAAGGCGCGCAGCAGCGCGCCTACGAGGGCGTCGACGCCATCGGCTTCGAGGGCGCGCAGCATCGGCGCGACATCGGCCACCGTGCCGTGCGCCGTTGAGGCGCCGCGCGAATCGATCGACCGTGTCGACCCAGGCCGCCCGCGATTACCTGCTCGCGCTGCAGCAGCGCATCGTCGCCGCGATGGAGCGGCTCGACGGCGGCGCCTTCGTGCGCGACGGCTGGACGCGCGAGCCCGGCGAGCGGCTGCAGGGCGACGGCCTGACGCTGTGCATCGACGACGGCGCGCTGCTCGAGCGCGGCGGCTGCAACTTCAGCCACGTGCGCGGGCCGCAACTGCCGCCGTCGGCCACGCAGCACCGACCGCAGCTCGCCGGCGCGCCGTTCGAGGCGATGGGCGTGTCGCTGGTGTTCCATCCGCGCAATCCGTACGTGCCCACCGTGCACATGAACGTGCGCATGCTGTCGGCTGCAGCGGCCGGCCGCGAGCCGGTGCGCTGGTTCGGCGGCGGCATGGACCTGACGCCGACTTACGGCTTCGACGACGACGCGCGGCATTTCCACCGCGCGTGCCGCGACGCGCTGGCGCCGTTCGGGCCCGCGCTGTACCCGCGCTTCAAGCGCTGGTGCGACGACTACTTCTTCATCAGGCACCGCAACGAGCCGCGCGGCGTCGGCGGCATCTTCTTCGACGACTTCGCCGAACTCGGCTTCGAGCGCGACTTCGCTTTGATGCGCGCGGTGGGCGACGCCTTCCTCGGCGCCTACCTGCCGATCGTCGAGCGCCGGCGCGGCATCGCGTACGGCGAGCGCGAGCGCGAGTTCCAGGCGCTGCGCCGCGGCCGCTACGTCGAGTTCAACCTGGTGTACGACCGCGGCACGCTGTTCGGGCTGCAGAGCGGCGGGCGCACCGAGAGCATCCTGATGTCGATGCCGCCGCAGGTGCGCTGGCGCTACGACTGGCAACCCGAGCCGGGCAGCGCCGAGGCGCGGCTCGCCAGCGACTTCCTGAGGCCGCGCGATTGGTGTACGGAGTGAGCCCTCCGCCCGGCCGCCCGAAGGAGGGCTCGCTCCCCGAGGGCCACGAAGGGGCCCGTTCCGGGCCCGGCGGGAAGGCGCGCAGCGCCAAGGGTGCACAGACGAAACGCATCGGCCTGTTCGGCGGCACGTTCGATCCGCCGCAGCTCGCGCACCTGGCGCTGGCGCGCTGTGCGCGCGACGCGCTGCCGCTGGACGAGGTGCGCTGGATCCCCGCCGGCACGCCCTGGCAGAAGACGCGCGCGATCACCGATGCGCGGCACCGCGAGGCGATGGTGCGGCTGGCGATCGAGGGCGAGCGCGCGTTCGTGCTCGAGCGCTGCGAGCTGCAGCGCACCGGCCCGAGCATCATGCTGCACACCGTGCACGAGCTGCGGCAGCGCGAGCCCGGCGCGCAGTGGTTCCTGCTGATCGGCGCCGACCAGTACAACAACCTGCACACCTGGCGCGGCTGGCGCGAACTGCTGGGCCTGGTGACGCTGGCGGTGGCCCCGCGCCCCGGGATCGAGCCGCAGCCCGATCCGGAAGTGGCCGCCGCCGCGCACCGGATGCTGCCGCTGCCGCCGCAGCCCGTCAGCGCCAGCGACATCCGCGCGCGCGTCGCGCGCGGCGAGTCGATCGCCGGCTTGGTCGGCGACCCGGTCGCGAGCTATATTGACCGGCACCATCTCTACAGGAGCGCCGTCGGGCACTGAATGGACATCCGCAAGCTGCAGCGCGCCATCGTCGATGGCCTGGAGGACGTGAAAGCACACGACATCGTCGTCTTCAACACCGAGCACCTGTCGCCGCTGTTCGAGCGGGTGATCGTCGCCTCGGGCACCAGCAACCGCCAGACCAGGGCCCTGGCCAGCAGCGTGCGCGAGACCGTCAAGGCGCGTGGCCTGCCGGTGATCGGCATGGAAGGAGTCGACAACGGCGAGTGGATCGTCGTCGACTGCGGCGCCGCGGTCGCGCACATCATGCAGCCGGCGATCCGCGACTACTACCGCCTCGAGGAGATCTGGGGCGGCAAGCCGGTGCGGATGAAGATCGACGGCGAGCACCGGCCCGCCGCAGCGGCGGGCGACGCCGGGAAGCTGCCTGCCTGGGCGAGGCCGGCACCGAGGGGAGCCGCACCGGGCAGGCACGCCGGCAGCGGCCCGCGGGCGGCGCGACACCCGCCCGGCAGCGCGGCGAAGACCGCGGCGAAGAAGGCCCGGCCCGCGAAGAAGGCGCCGCCGCGCAAGACCGGCGCCAAGCGCGCGCCGCGCGCGCGCTGACCGGCCGCATGCGGCTGGTCGTCGTCGCGGTCGGGCAGCGGCAGCCGGCCTGGGCGCGCGAGGCCTTCGCCGAGTTCGCCAAGCGCATGCCCGCCGACGCGCGGCTCGAGTTGGTGGAGGTCAAGGCCGAGCCGTGCGACGGCGGCCGCTCTGCCGAGCAGATGATGGCCGCCGAGGCGCAGCGCCTGCGTGCCGCGCTGCCCAAGGGCGCGCACGCGGTGCTGCTCGACGAGCAGGGGCAGCGGCGCAGCTCGGCGCAACTCGCGAGCCGCCTGCAGGCGTGGCGCGCGCTCGGCCGCGACGTGGCGCTGCTGATCGGCGGCCCCGACGGGCTGCATCCGGAGTTGAAGGCGAGCGCCGACGAGACGCTGCGGCTGTCGGACCTGACGCTGCCGCACGCACTGGCCCGCGTGCTGCTGGCCGAGGCGCTGTACCGCGCCTGGTCGATCGCGGCGGCGCATCCGTACCACCGCGCGTGAACCAGGCCCTATGCCTGCTGCCGTGAAGAGCCCATTCGTCTACCTCGCGTCGCGCAGCCCGCGGCGCCAGCAGTTGTTGCGGCAGATCGGCGTGCGCTTCGAGCTGCTGCTGCCCGACGCCGGCGAGGATGCCGAGGCGCTCGAGGCGCTGCGCCCGCGCGAGACCGCCGAGGGCTACGTGCGGCGCGTCACGCGCGCCAAG
>DASURM010000421.1:0-4002 GCA_036280035.1 Burkholderiaceae bacterium
AGCGAACGCAGTGAGCGTGGGGGTCACGTCACACGGCTGCTGGAGCGCTTCAACGGCTGGTTCGACCGCCAGGCCGACCACTACGGCGGCGTGATCACATGGGCGCTGCACCACCGCGTGAAGATGTTCCTGCTGGCGATCGGCAGCTTCTTCGGCGCGATCGCGCTGCACGCCAGCCTCGGCGGATCGAGCTTCCTGCCGGCCTCCGACAACGGCGTGCTGGTGGTCGACGTGCGCACGCCGTCGTCGAGCAGCCTGCACTACTCGAAGCTGAAGGTCGAGGCGGCGGCCACGCTGGCGCGCACGATCCCCGAGACGGTGGCCACCAACACCAACGCCAACCCCAACGGCGGGCGGGTATGGGTCGACATCGGCAAGAGCACGAAGCGCAAGCGCTCGGCGCAGCAGATCGCGAGCGACCTGCGCAGCCTCACCGCGCGGCTGGTCGGCGCCGAGTACACGGTGATCGAAGACCTCAACAACGGCGTGCAGAAGCCGGTGCAGGTGCGCTTCAACGGCACCGACTCGCGCCGGCTGCTCGAGCTGACCAACGACTTCATGGCGCGGCTGCGCCAACTGCCCGGCGCGGTGGACGTCGGCCTGTCGGAGCAGGATCCGCAGAACGAACTGCAGATCGAACTCGACCGCGGGCTGGCCAACGCGCTGGGCATCTCGGTGGCCGACGCCGCGCAGGCGCTGCGCGTGGCGTTCGCCGGCATCGAGGTCGGCGACTGGGTCGACCCGTCGGGCGAGACGCGCGACGTCGCGGTGCGCCTGCACCCGGAGGACCGCGTCAGCGCAAGCAACATCGAGCGCCTGCCGATCGCGGTGACCGGCAGCAACCTGATCGTGCCGCTCGAGCAGATCGCCACCGTCACGATGGGCAAGGGGCCGAGCCAGATCCAGCATGCCGAAGGGCGGCGCACGATCACCGTGTCGGCCAACGCGCAGGGCCGCTCGCCCGGCGAGGTGACCGCCGACGCGCTGAAGCTCGCGCGCTCGATGAACCTGCCGCCCGGCTACGGCATCGAGCTGGCCGGCGCGTCGCGCGACCAGGAGGAGGTGTTCTCGCGCATGGGCATCGCGCTGGTCAGCGGCATCGCGCTGATGTACCTGATCCTGGTGATTCAGTTCGGCTCGTTCACCGCGCCGCTGCCGGTGATGATCTCGCTGCCGCTGTCGCTGATCGGCGTGGTGATCGCGCTGCTCGTCACGCGCGGCACGCTCAACCTGATGAGCTTCATCGGCGTCATCATGCTGTGCGGGCTGGTGGCCAAGAACGCGATCCTGCTGCTCGACGCCGCACGCGTGCTCGAGCGCGAGGGCGTCGACCGCGAAGAGGCGCTGATGCGCGCGGGCCGCAAGCGCTTGCGGCCGATCCTGATGACCACCTTCGCGCTGATCGCCGGCATGATGCCGGTGGCCGTCGGCGTCGGCGAGGGCGGCGAGTTCTACCGGCCGATGGCGGTGGCGATCATCGGCGGCACGATCACCTCGACGCTGCTGACGCTGCTGGTGATCCCGTGCTTCTACGATTCGATCGAGATCTGGCGCGACCGCGCGCTGGCCAAGTTCAGGCGCCGCGCGCAGGCCTGGCACCCGGCGCCGGCGTTCGTGGTGACGCTGCTCGAAGCCTTTGCCACCGTGCTCGGGCTGCGTCTCGTGTGGCGGCTGTGCCGGCGCGCACTGCGCTGGCTGTTCGGCCGCGAGCGGCACACACAGGCGGCCTGACGGCCCGGCGAGCGCGTCGGCCCGCCGGCGGCGTCACGGCTCGCGCCACTCGATGCGCGCGCCCAGCGCCGCCAGGTTCTCGACGAACCGCGGGTGCGCGCGGCGGATCGGCGCGGCGTGCCGGATCGCCGAGCGGCCGTCGATGCTGGCGGCCACCATCAGCAGCGCGATCGCCACCCGGATGATGTAGGGGCTGTGCACCTCGGCCGGCGCGAGCGGCCTGCCGCCGAAGGTGATGACGCGGTGCGGGTCGGAGAGGAACGTCTGCGCGCCGAACCTCGCCAGTTCGCCGGTCCAGCCGAGCGCGCCGTCGTAGACCTTGTTCCAGAACAGCATGCTGCCGCGGGCCTGGACGCCGAGCGCGATGAAGATCGGCAGCAGGTCGGCACACAGATACGGCCACGGCGCCGCCTCGATCTTGGGCATCAGGCCGCAGGTGAACGGCTCGCGCACCCGCAGGCCTCCCTCGACCACGGCGCGCGACCAGCCGTGCTCGTGCACGACGAACACGCCGAGCTTGGCCAGGCTGCGATCGATCAGCGTGCCGGTCTGCGGCTGCGGGTTCTTCACCGCGACGTCGCCGCCGGTGATGGCCGACAGCGCGAGAAAGGTCGTGACTTCGTGGAAGTCCTCGTCGAAGCGGTGCTCGCCGCCGGCCAGCGACTCGACGCCGGTGACGTGCAGCGTCGAGGTACCGATGCCTTCGATGCGCGCGCCGAGCGACACCAGGAAGCGGCAGAACTCCTGCACGTGCGGCTCGCAGGCAGCGTTAACCAGCGTCGAGCGGCCTCGCGCCAGCACCGCGCACAGCACGAAGTTCTCGGTGGTGGTGACCGACGCATAGTCGAGCCAGTGGTGCACCGCCTGCAGCGGCCGCCGCGCGTCGAGCAGCCAGCCGTCGTCGCCGCGCTCGATGCGCGCGCCGAAGCGCTCGAACACCTCGACGTGCGGATCGATCTCGCGCATGCCGAGCGCGCAGCCGCGCACCTCGTCTTCGATGCGCGCGCAGCCGAAGCGGGTGAGCAACGGCGGCACCAGCAGGATCGACGAGCGCATCGCCTGCGGCAGCCGCGCGCGGCGCACATCGAACGCAGTGTCGCGGTGCTCGATCTCGACGCTGCCCGTCGCGAAATCGGCCCGCACCCGGCTGCCGAGCGACTCGAACAGCGCGAGCAGGCGCTTGGCGTCGGTGATCTCGGGCACGCGGTGCAGGCGCACGGGGCTTCGGGTCAGCAACGTGGCGGCCAGGATCGGCAGCACCGCGTTCTTGTTGGCCGAGGGCTCGATGCGGCCTTTCAGCGGTGTCCCGCCGTGGACGATGAGGTCGGACAGGCGCTCGGCATCGGTGGTCATGCGCAGATGCTGATCGCCCGCGATGAAGACGCAATGAAGCGTGTGAACCGGGCGTGAAGCGCACTCGCCCAGGCTGCCATGGGTGCAGGCGGCCTTGGCTTCGGCCGGCGGCTGCAGCGCAGCGCTGACGCGCTGTCGCTGGGGCTCGGCCTCAGACCCTCTTGCAGACCGCGGGGCGATCCTCAGCGACGACCCATTCGCCGCCGGCTTTGAGGCAGACCTCCTTGGCCTGGTCGTGCCGATCGCGGATGCGGTCCGGTGCGGTGGCCACACGAAACGCCGCCGACACCGCGGCAGCGATGACGATCAGCGCGACGATCGTCCAGGCGATGCGGATGCCCATGCCCTCGCCCTCCTCGTTCGCGGCCGCCCAGTTGCTGCGGCCCGCCCGGTTCATTGTGCGCCAAAGAGGCGTCGCTGGCGGCTGAAGGCCTGATCGGTCGCGCGCCAGGCCGCTACATCACCGCGCCGAGCTGCCAGGGCACGAACTCGTTCTGCCCGTAGCCGTGCAGCTCGCTCTTGGTCTGCTGTCCCGACGCAGTGGCCAGCATCAGCCCGAAGATGCGCTCGCCCACCGCGTCGACCGTGTCGTGGCCTTCGATGATGCCGCCGCAGTCGAGGTCGATGTCTTCCTGCTGCCTCAGCCACAGCGCGGTGTTGGTCGACAGCTTGAGCGACGGGCTCGGCGCGCAGCCATAGGCCGAGCCGCGCCCGGTGGTGAAGCAGATCAGGTTGGCGCCGCCGGCCACCTGGCCGGTGGTCGACACCGGGTCGTAGCCCGGCGTGTCCATGAAAACGAAACCCTTGGCCGTGACCGGTTCCGCGTAGCGATAAACGGCGTTGAGCGTCGTCGAGCCGCCTTTGGCTGCCGCTCCGAGCGATTTCTCGAGAATGGTCGTGAGGCCGCCCGCCTTATTA
>DASURM010000422.1:0-2078 GCA_036280035.1 Burkholderiaceae bacterium
GGTGATGCACGCGGCCGATGCCGCCGGCGTCTACATCCCGCACTTCTGCTACCACAAAAAGCTGAGCATCGCGGCCAACTGCCGCATGTGCCTGGTCGAGATCGAGAAGGCGCCCAAGCCGATGCCTGCCTGCGCTACGCCGGTGACGCAGGGCATGGTGGTTCGCACCAAGAGCGACAAGGCGGTCAAGGCGCAGCAGTCGGTGATGGAGTTTTTGCTCATCAACCATCCGCTCGACTGCCCGATCTGCGACCAGGGCGGCGAGTGCCAGCTGCAGGATCTCGCAGTCGGCTACGGCATGTCGGCGTCGCGCTACGGCGAGGAGAAGCGCGTCGTCTTCCACAAGGACGTGGGCCCGCTGATCTCGATGCAGGAGATGACGCGCTGCATCCACTGCACCCGTTGTGTGCGCTTCGGGCAGGAGATGGGCGGCGTGATGGAATTCGGCATGCACAACCGCGGCGAGCATGCCGAGATCACCACCTTCATCGGCCGCAGCGTCGACAGCGAGGTGTCGGGCAACATGATCGACATCTGCCCGGTCGGTGCGCTCACCAGCAAGCCGTTCCGTTACAGCGCCCGCACCTGGGAGCTGTCGCGCCGCAAGAGCATCAGCCCGCACGACTCCAACGGCGCCAACCTGGTGGTGCAGGTCAAGGGCGATCGCGTGATGCGCGTGGTGCCGCTGGAGAACGAAGCCGTCAACGAGTGCTGGATCGCCGATCGCGACCGCTTCGCCTACGAGGCGCTGAACGCGCAGTCGCGGCTGAAGACGCCGATGATCAAGCAGGGCGGCCAGTGGCAGGCGGTGGCGTGGGACGTCGCGCTGAACTACGTGGCCGACGGCCTGCAGCGCATCAAGGCCGAGCACGGGCCGCAAGGCATCGGTGCGCTGGCGTCGCCGCACGGCACGCTCGAGGAGTTGTACCTGCTGGCCAAGCTGGTGCGCGGCCTGGGCAGCGAGAACATCGACCATCGCCTGCGCCACAGCGATTTCGCCAACCGCGCCGCCGATGGTGCGGCGCGCTGGCTGGGGTTGCCGATCGCGGCGCTGTCGACGCTCGATCGCGTGCTGCTGATCGGCTCGTTCCTGCGCAAGGACCATCCGCTGTTCGCCTTGCGCATCCGCCAGGCGGCGCGGCACGGTGCGCAGGTGACGAGCCTGCACGCGGTGCACGACGACTGGGCGATGCCGCTCGCGCACCGGCTCACCGCCGCACCGAGCGCGTGGGCGCAAGCGCTGGCCGGCATCGCTGCCGCCGTGGCGCAGGCCAAGGGCGTGGCCGCGCCGGTGCCGGGCGATGCCGACGATGCCGCACGCGCGGTGGCGGCGCAGCTGCTGTCGGGCGAGCGCAAGGCCGTTCTGCTCGGCAACGCCGCCGCGCAGCATCCGCAGGCCGGTGCGCTGCTGGCGCTGGCGCACTGGATCGCACAGCAATGCGGCGCGTCGGTCGGCGTGCTCGGCGAGGCGGCCAACAGCGTCGGTGCGCAATGGGCGCGCGCACTGCCGGGGCCCTCGGGGCTGCACGCCGGGCAGATGCTGTCGCAGCCGATGAAGGCGCTGCTGCTGCTCAACGTCGAGCCGGCGCATGACGGTGCCGATCCGAGCGCCGCGCGCGCGGCGCTGCAAGGGGCCGGGCTGGTGGTCGCGATGACATCGTTTCGCGACGCGGCGGTCGACAACGCCGACGTGCTGTTGCCGATCGCACCGTTCACCGAGACCGCCGGCACCTTCGTCAACGCGGAGGGGCGCGTCCAGAGCTTCGTCGGCGTCGTCAAGCCGTATGGCGACACGCGCCCGGCGTGGAAGGTGCTGCGCGTGCTCGGCAACCTGCTCGGCCTGGCCGGGTTCGACTACGAGAGCGCCGAGGCCGTGCGCGAAGCGGCGCTCGCCGCCACCGATGGCGCGACGCGGCTGTCCAACGCCCCCGCCGGCGCGCCCGCCTCGTCGCTGCCGTTGCGCGCGCTGGAGCGGGTGGCCGACGTGCCGATCTACTGCAGCGATGCGCTGGTTCGTCGTGCCGCCGCGCTGCAGGCCACCCGCGATGCGCAGCCGCCACTGGTCGGTCTGCCGAGCG
>DASURM010000423.1:0-4798 GCA_036280035.1 Burkholderiaceae bacterium
GTGAACCTGGCCACCGAATCGGCGGCGGTCGAGATGGCGGCGCCAGCGGGCGCGGCTGCACTGGCCGCGGCGGTGCGCAACGCCGGCTACGCAGTGCCGCAGGAGACGGTGGCGCTCGGCGTGTCGGGCATGACGTGCGCGTCGTGCGTGGCGCGCGTCGAGCGCGCGCTGCAGCGCTTGCCGGGAGTGGTGGCCGCGCAGGTCAACCTGGCGACCGAACGCGCCGAGGTGGTGCGCTGGAAGGGCCAGGCGGCCACGGTGGAGTTGCTCGCCGCGCTCGAGCGCGCCGGCTACGACGGGCGCGACCTGGCCCGCGATGAGCCGGCCGCCGCTGCGGCGCGCACGTTCGGCGAAGGCGCACGCGTGATCGCCGCCGCGCTGCTTTCGTTGCCGCTGGTGGTGCCGATGCTCGGCGACTTGGTCGGCCGGCACTGGATGTTGAACGGCTGGTGGCAGTTGGCACTCGCCACGCCGGTGCAGTTCTGGCTCGGCGCGCGCTTCTACATCGCGGGCTGGAAGGCGCTGCGCGCGGGCAGCGGCAACATGGACCTGCTGGTTGCACTGGGCACCAGCGCAGCCTGGGGGCTCAGCGTGTTCCTGCTGCTCGGCGCAGCCGGCGCGATGGTGCCGCTGTACTTCGAATCGGCCGCGGTGGTCATCACGCTGGTGTTGTTCGGCAAGTGGCTCGAGGCGCGTGCCAAGCGCCAGACCACCGAAGCGATCCGCGCGCTGCAGGCGCTGCGGCCCGACGTCGCCCGCGTGCTGCGCGACGGCGTCGAGGTCGAGTTGCCGACCGCGCAACTGAGGGTGGGCGATGTCGTCGTCGTCCGCCCGGGCGAACGGATACCCGCCGACGGCGAGATCATCGATGGCGCCAGCCACGTCGACGAGTCGCTGATCACCGGCGAGAGTCTGCCGGTGACCAAGCAGGTCGGCGACCGCGTCACCGGCGGCGCCGTCAACGCCGAGGGCCTGCTGCGCGTGCGCGCAACAGCGCTCGGCGCGGAGTCGACGCTGGCGCGCATCGTGCGGCTGGTGGAGTCGGCGCAGGCGCACAAGGCACCGATCCAGCGCCTGGTCGACCGCGTGAGCGCGGTGTTCGTGCCGGTGGTGCTCGCGGTGGCCGTCGTCACCTGGCTCGGCTGGGGCCTGGCCACCGGCGCGTGGGGCGATGGCCTGATCCACGCGGTGTCGGTGCTGGTGATCGCGTGCCCGTGCGCGCTCGGCCTGGCCACGCCGGCGGCGATCATGGTGGGCACCGGCGCGGCGGCGCGCCACGGTATTCTGATCAAGGACGCGCAGGCGCTCGAACTCGCGCACGCCGTGCGCACCGTGGCGTTCGACAAGACCGGCACGCTGACCGAGGGCCGCCCGCTGCTGGTGGAGTTGACCCCCGCCGACGGCGTGTCGCGCGAGGCCGCGCTCGCGCAGGCCGTGGCGTTGCAGGCTGGCAGCGAACACCCGCTGGCGCGCGCGGTGCTGCAAGCGCTGCCCGCCGGCACGGCCGCGCCCGCTGCACTCGACGTGCGGGCGATCGCCGGGCGTGGCGTCGGCGGCGTCGTCGACGGCCAGGCGCTGCGGCTGGGCAGCACGCGGCTGATGGAGGAACTCGGCGCCGACGTCGCCCCGTGGCAGGCGCAGGCCCGCGCGTTGCAGCAGCACGGCCGCACGGTGTCGTGGCTGGCGCAGCTCGATGGCGAAGGCAGCGCACGCGTGCGCGCGCTGCTGGCGTTCGGCGACTCGCTGAAGGCTTCCGCCGGGCCGGCCATCGCCGAACTCGAGCGGCTCGGCGTCAGGACGCTGCTGATCAGCGGCGACAACCGCGGTGCCGCGCAGGCGGTGGGCGATGCGCTCGGCATCGACGACGTGCGCGCCGAGGTGCTGCCGGCCGACAAGGCGCAGGTGGTGGCGGCGCTGCGCAGCCAGCCTCACGCCGGCACGGTAGCGATGGTCGGCGACGGCATCAACGACGCACCGGCGCTGGCCGCGGCCGACGTGGGCATCGCGATGGGCGGCATCGACGACGCGGGCCGCGCGCTCGGCACCGATGCGGCGATGCATGCTGCGGGGGTCACGCTGCTGCGCGGCGATCCGCGGCTGGTGCCGCAGACCATCGACCTGTCGCGCCGCACCACCGCCAAGATCCGGCAGAACCTGTTCTGGGCCTTCGCCTACAACGTGATCGGCATCCCGTTGGCGGCGTTCGGCCTGCTCAGCCCGATGCTGGCCGGTGCCGCGATGGCGGCCTCGAGCGTGAGCGTGGTGAGCAACGCGCTGCTGCTCAAGCGCTGGCGGCCGAAGACGCTGACCGGGCAGGAGATTCCATGAACATCGGACAAGCCTCGACCGCCTCGGCAGTGTCGACCAAGATGATCCGCCACTACGAGGCGCTCGGCCTGCTGCCGAAGGTGCCGCGCACCGATTCGGGCTACCGGCAGTACGACGACACCACGGTGCACACGCTGAGATTCATCCGACGCGCGCGCGACCTGGGCTTTTCGCTGCCGGAGATCGCCACCCTGCTCGGGCTGTGGCGCAACCGGCGCCGCGCCAGCGCCGACGTCAAGCGCATCGCACTGACGCACGTATCCGACCTGCAGCGGCGCATCGACGAGATGCAGTCGATGCAGCGCACGCTGGCGCACCTGGCGCACTGCTGCGCGGGCGACGCACGGCCGGAGTGCCCGATCCTCGACGACCTGGCCGGCGCCTGAAGCGGGCACGAAGAAGGTCCTCCGCAGGCGGCCTGTTCGGCGCGGGGGGCCGAGAAGAAGCCGCCAGCAGGCGGCCTTCTCCGGCGCGGGGTCTGCGCGGCGTTAGCGCTGCGCGCTATGAAAGCGCGACTCCGGCACCGTCTTCACGTCGCCGGGCAGGCTCGACAGGTACTGCGCCACCTGCTTCAGCTCGGCGTTGGTGAACGTCGGCTTCTGCTTGCCGTCGACCTCGGGCGCGATCATGCCGCGCATGATGGCGTTGCTGCGGCCGACGTTGGGGTTGTTGTCGGTCATGTAGGCCTTCAGCGACACCAGCAGGTAGTCGGCATACTGGCCGGCCAGCTTCGGATAGGCCGGGTCGGTGGTGTTGTTGAAGTTCTTGCCGTGGCACGCTTCGCACACCGCGAGCCGGGCCACCAGCGCCTGCGGCGGCGCCGGTGGAGTCACGGGCACCGGCGCGCCGTCGGCCTTCTCGCCGAGGGCCGAAAAGTAGGCGGCGACGTCGGCGATGTCCTGGTCCGACATCGACCCCGCAATGGCCTGCATCGACGGATGCTTGCGCCCGCCGCTGCGGTACTCGTCGAGCGCGGCCACCATGTACTTGGCGTTCTGGCCCGCGATCTTGGGCACCTTGTAGACCTGCGGGAAGTCGGTCTGGTAGCGCGCCAGGCCGTGACAGCCGTAGCACATCGCGACCTTCTTGCTGCCGGCGCCGGCATCGCCCTTGATGTCCGCGGCCTGCACCGCCATCGGTGCGGCAACGAGGGCAAGGCACAGCAGCAGCGTGTTCTTCATGGCAAACGGGTGTTGTTCGAAGGGTGGCACACGGGCACGCTGCCACGGCGGGCGATTATAGGGGCGCCTATATACTGGGTTCGCACCCTCGACACGCAGCCATGAAATTCAACGGCACCGACACCTACGTCGCCACGCAAGACCTGATGCTTGCGGTCAACGCGGCCATCACGCTGAAGCGCCCGCTCTTGGTCAAGGGCGAGCCCGGCACCGGCAAGACGATGCTCGCCGAGGAGGTGGCACGCGCCATCGGCATGCCGCTGCTGCAGTGGCACATCAAGAGCACCACCAAGGCGCAACAGGGCTTGTACGAGTACGACGCGGTGAGCCGCCTGCGCGACAGCCAGCTCGGCGACGAGAAGGTCAAGGACATCCACCACTACATCGTGCGTGGCACGTTGTGGCAGGCCTTCACTGCCGAGCAACCGATGGCGCTGCTGATCGACGAGATCGACAAGGCCGACATCGAGTTCCCCAACGACCTGCTGCGCGAGCTCGACCGCATGGAGTTCTACGTCTACGAGACGCGCGAACTGGTCAAGGCCAAACACCGGCCGGTGGTATTCATCACCTCCAACAACGAGAAGGAGCTGCCCGACGCGTTCTTGCGGCGCTGCTTCTTCCACTACATCAAGTTCCCCGACGCCGACACGATGAAGCGCATCGTCGACGTGCACTTTCCCGGCCTGAAGAAGGAGCTGCTCGGCGCCGCGCTGAAGACCTTCTACGACGTGCGCAACCTGCCCGGGCTGAAGAAGAAGCCCTCGACCTCCGAGTTGCTCGACTGGCTCAAGCTGCTGGTGGCCGAAGACATCCCGCTCGAAGCGCTGCAGAGCAAGGACGAAAAGGTCTCGGTGCCGCCGCTGGTGGGCGCGCTGCTGAAGAACGAGCAGGACGTGACGCTGTTCGAAAAGCTGGTGTTCATGCAGCGGCATAACCGGTGAGATGAGCGGACCGGTCATCCGCCTGCAGTGCGATGCCGCCAGAGAGCGAGCAAAGCCGGGGGCGGGTATGCGCCGGCGCTCGAGTGCGGCGGCCGTCCCTACGGGCCGGCTCCCCTGCGGTGCTCGGGCCGCGAGGGCGGCCACACGAACTCGCCCTCGCGCGGGCGCGACGCTGCTGGCGCAGCGCCGCTGCGCTCGGAGCTCAAACAGTGTGTGGCCGACGCGTCGCCTTGGGGCGACGCGCAACCCTCGCAGCCCTGCGCTCCTCGGCGCCGCATATGTCGCTGCCGGCGCACACCCGCCCCCGGCTTTGCCGGCACCACCGTGGCATGCATGGTCGAGCAC
>DASURM010000424.1:0-4028 GCA_036280035.1 Burkholderiaceae bacterium
AGGTCGCGCTTTGGGAGAGCATGCTCGCCGCCTTCAAGCTCGGCGCGGTCGTGATTCCGGCCACCGGGTTGCTGACGCCCGACGATCTGCGCGATCGCATCGAGCGCGGTCGCGTGCGCCATGTGATCGCCGGCAGCGCGCACTGCGCGAAGTTCGACGCCCTGGGCGGCAGCTTCACGCGCATCGGCGTCGGTGCGGCGGCGCCCGGCTGGCTGCCGTTCGATGCGGCCGGCGATCAGCCCACCAGCTTCGAGTCGCAGGGCACCACGCGGGCCAGCGACCCGCTGCTGCTGTACTTCACCTCGGGCACGACGTCCAAGCCCAAGCTGGTGCTGCACACGCACCAGAGTTATCCGGCGGGCCACCTCTCGACGATGTTCTGGATCGGGCTGCAACCGGGCGACATCCACCTCAACATCTCGTCGCCGGGCTGGGCCAAGCACGCCTGGAGTTGCTTCTTCGCACCATGGGACGCGGGCGCGTGCATCTTCATCCACAACGTCGCGCGCTTCAGCGCCGCCGCGCTGCTTTCGACGATCGAGCGCTGCGGCGTCACGACCCTGTGCGCGCCGCCCACCGTGTGGCGTATGCTGATCCAAGAGGATCTGGCCGCCCACCGCGGGCGGCTGAAGCTGCGCGAAGTGGTCGGCGCCGGCGAGCCGCTGAACCCGGAGATCATCGAGCAGGTGCAGCAGGCCTGGGGGGTGGCGCTGCGCGACGGCTACGGCCAGACCGAAACCACGGCGGTGGTCGGCAACGCGCCCGGCCAGCGACTGAAGCCGGGCAGGATGGGCCGGCCGCTGCCGGGCTACCAGGTGGCGCTGCTCGACGTCGACGGCAAGGAGGCCGACGAGGGCGAGGTGTGCCTCAAGCTCGACCCACGGCCGCTCGGCCTGATGGCGGCTTACGAAGACAGCGCCGAGAAGACCGCCGACGTGATGCGCGACGGCTACTACCACACCGGCGACGTCGCGATGCGCGACGCCGACGGCTACTACACCTTCGTCGGCCGCGCCGACGATGTGTTCAAGGCCTCCGACTACCGCATCAGCCCGTTCGAGCTGGAAAGCGTGCTGCTCGAGCACGACGCGGTGACCGAAGTCGCCGTGGTGCCGAGCCCCGACCCGATGCGCCTGGCGGTGCCCAAGGCGTTCGTCACGCTGGCGCGCGGCCGCCAACCCGACGCCGCGATGGCGCTCGACATCTTCGACTATGCGCGGCGGAAGCTCGCGCCGTACAAGCGCGTGCGCCGCATCGAATTCGTGGTCGAACTGCCCAAGACCATCTCGGGCAAGATCCGCCGCGTCGATTTGCGCCAGCTCGAGGCCGTGCGCCGCCGGCGCGGCGCCAAGGAGGCGGCCGAGTTCTTTGAGGAGGACTTTCCCGGCCTCAAGGGTTGAGTTGCCGCCGCCCACACCGCTACGATCGGGCCCATGAGCGAAATCGTCGAGCTGCCGTCGCGCACGTGGGACCACGCTCTGCCCGCGCCGAATGATGCCCTGGCCGCGCTCGAGCGCGGCGACGTGCTGTGGTTCCCGCAGTTGCGCTTCGAGCTTACCGACGAGGAGCACTCGCTGCTGGCCTCGCCGCTGGGCGCCAAGGCCAAGAACATCAGCTTCGATCCGGCGCGCGACCGGGTGCGCGGCGTCGAGGCCGACGCGGCACGGTTGCGCGTGCTGCATTCGATGATGAGCCGCTTCGGCCGCAGCGCGAACGCGCTGCTGGCAGCCACCGTGCCGCACTACCGGGGGCGCATCCGCCAGGCGCGGGTGAGCTATCGCCCCGCGGAGATCGAGGGCCGCGTCACCTCCTGGCGCAAGGACGACACGCGGCTGCACGTCGACAGCTTCCCGTCGTCGCCGACGCACGGCACGCGCATCCTGCGCGTGTTCAGCAACGTCAACCCGCACGGTCAGCGGCGCGTGTGGCGGCTCGGCGAGCCGTTCGAGGCGGTGGCGCGGCGCTTCCTGCCGTCGCTGCGTCGGCCATGGCCGGGTTCGGCGGCGCTGATGCAGTGGCTGCACATCACCAAGGCGCGGCGCAGCGCGTACGACCACTACATGCTCGGCCTGCACGACGCGATGAAGGCCGACCTGCAATACCAGCAGGCGGTGCCGCAGAAGGTGCGCGAGTGGCCGCCCGGCAGCACCTGGATCTGCTACACCGACCAGGTGTCGCACGCGGCCACGCGCGGGCAGTACGCGTTCGAGCAGACCTACCACCTCGACGTCGCTGCGATGGGCGACCCGACGCAATCGCCGCTGAAGACGCTCGAGCGCCTGCTCGGCCGCGCGCTCGCCTGATCGGCTCACGACGGCCAACCGCGCGCGTCGACCTCAGCTCGCAGGCTCGCCTTGCGCGCGCAGCCGCCGCGCCAGCCGCCACACCCCCAGCGCGAGCAGCACCAGCAGCAGCAACGCCTCGGCGAAGCGCGCGGGCCCGGCGCCGGCAGGCGGCCACCGCCCGGCGAGGTAGGCGAGCCCGACCACCGCGACGCCCAGCGCATTGCCGGTGCCCTGGATCGTCGACACGATTCCCGCCGCGATGCCGGCGTGCTGCGACGGCAGGCGCGACAGCGCCAGCGACACCAGCGGCGCCATCACCAGCCCGATGCCGGCGCCTTCGATCAGCAACGCGAGCGCCAGCGGCACGATGCCGCCGCCGACCAGGGCGAGCAGCGCCTGCAGGCCATGGCCCGCTACCAGCATCAGTGCACCGACTTCGACCGGCGGCTGACCGAGCTTTCGCGCCAGGGCGGCACTGGCCATCGAGGCGACGAAGAAGGCGGCGCCGAGGATCGCGAACACGCCACCCGATTGCAGCGCGCTCAGGCCGAGAGTCGACTGCAGGTGCAGCCCGAGCACGAAATAGAACGACGCGACGCCGCCATAGAAGACCCCCACCGTGACCAGGCCGAGCCCGAAGCCGTGTGTGCCCACCACCGATGGCGGCACCATCACCGCGAGCCCGCGGGCGGCGCGACGCCGCTGCGACCACGCGAATGCGATCGCCAGGGCGGCTGCGCCCAGCAGCAGCGCGGCGTTGGCCGACATCGACAGCGCCTCGCGGCCGTAGCTGAGCGGCACGATCAGGCAGGTGAGGGCGGCGGCGGAAAGCAGCATTCCCCACACGTCGAGCGCTCGCGTGCCGGCGATCGGGGTTTCGCGGTCGAGCACCTTCATGCCGAGCGCGATCGCCCCCAGCGCCACCGGGGCGTTGACGAAGAAGCAGCTGCGCCACCCCAGGCCGCCGACGTCGGCTTCGATCAGCGCGCCGCCGAACAGCTGCCCGGCGACGCCGGCCAGGCCCATCGCCATCGCGTAGGCCGCGAACGCACGCGCTCGCTTGTCGCCGGGAAAGTTCAGCCCGAGCAGTGCCAGCACCTGTGGCTGCAGCAGCGCGCCGGTGGCACCCTGCGCGAAACGCGCCAGCACCAGCACCAGGCCCGACGTGGCCAGACCGCAGGCGACCGATGTGGCGCCGAACAGCGCCATGCCGGCGAAGAACATGCGGCGGCGGCCGAACAGGTCGCCGAGCTTGCCGCCGGCGATGAGCCCCGCCGCGTTGGCGATGCCGTAGCCGGCGACGATCAGCTGCAGCTGCCCGGGCGTGGCCGCGAGGTCGAGCGCGATCGACGGCAGCGCGACCAGCACGATGAAGAAGTCGAGCACGACCATGAACGCGCCGGCCAGGATGACCAGCAGCTGCGCGATGTCGACCCCGCTCAGCCGCGATGCGGTGGCGGTCTGCGGCAGTGACGCCGCAGCGCCGCTGCCGCCGGACGGCGACGCCACGCCGTGTGTCGTTGTGCGCCCCATGCGAACCGCTCCTCGTCGCCGGCATTGTGCGGCCGGCGCATCCGTGTGCGCTGCAGAGTGTTGTTGTGGCGCGCTGCGGGTTGTCCCGCCGGGCGCGTCGGATCGGATGTGCTAGGAGCCTAGGCGCCTAAACCGTGTACCAACGCATGGGGTCCGTCACCGCATTGTGAGAATGCGCGAACTCGACGAACCGGTCGAACGCCATCGGCT
>DASURM010000425.1:0-4685 GCA_036280035.1 Burkholderiaceae bacterium
GAGCACAAGATGGCGCGCGGCCTGATGCCCACACCTACCGCGTCATCGCACTGGCTGGCGCACCCGGCCTTCGCGCGCGCGGTCGACGACTTCTTGACGGCCGAACGCGATGGCATCCGCCGCTACGTCGACGAACTGAACGAGCACGCGCCGTTCCGGCACGCACCCTGACGCCGTGCGGGTCAGGGCCGCTTGAAATCGCCCGCCAGCATGAACGCCATCGCCTCGGGCTTGATCTGCGCGCGCAGCGCCTGGCTCACCGGCCCGGCCTGCAGCGCGGCCAGCGCGGTGTCGACGCGACCGGCGAAGGCGAAGGTGCGATCGAGCTCGAGGTTACGCTGCAGCGAGCGCGCAAGCCGGTCGTCCTGCGCGCGCGCCAGGCGCCTGAAGTTCAGCAGCGCGGTCTTGGCCGATGCCACCTCCTGATCGCTGAAACCGTCCTGCATCGCCCGGGCCAGCTCCTCGCGGTAGGCCCGCTCGACCTTGTCGGCATTCTGCGGTGCGAAGATCGCACCGCCGATCCACCGTGTATGGGCGTCGAGGTCGCCCCAGTCGAGGTAACTGAAGACGTCGTACGACAGCCCTTCGCGCTCGCGGATGCGCTTCCACAAGCGCGAGTCGCCGCCGCTGCCGAGGATGAAGTTGGCCAGCATCAGCGCCGGGTAGACGGCGTCGCTGTCCGACAGCGGCAGGTGCAGTTCGATGCCGAGCGTGGCGTTCTGCTTGTCGGGTGTGCTCACCACCTCGCGGCCGGGCGCCATCGCGTAGCTGGGCCTCGGCACGCGCTCGACCGGCTCGCTGGCCACCCAGTCGCCGAAGCCGGCGGCCAGCGCGCGACGCACCGCTTCGGCATCGAAGTCGCCCACCGCGGCGAAGCGCCCCTGCGAGGCGCCGTAGAAGCGGGCGTGGAAGTCCTTCACCTTGTCGATCGTCACCGCCTGCGAATCCTCGAGGCGCTCGTCGAAGCTGCGCGCGTGCCGCACGTCGCCGCGCGGGTACGGGTCGCCGCGGCGCGCCAGCGCGTTGCTGACGATCGCCTGCGGGTCATCGCGCTGCGCCTGGATGTCGGCGGCGGTCAGCCGCTTGAGTTCATCGAGCGCGGCAGCCGGGAATTCCGGCGTGCGCAGCAACTGCGCCAGCAACGCGATCGCATCGGTCACCGTGTCGCGCTGCGAACGCATCGTGATGTTCACCTCGTCGCCGCTCGACCCGATCTGCAACTCGGACTTCAGCGCGTCGAGCCGATCCTGGATCTGCACGCGGGTGAGCCCTGCGCCGCCCTTGTCGATCATCGCCGCGGTGTACTCCGACACCTCGCGCAGACCCATCAGGCTGCGCTCCTGCCCCAGGCGCAGCGCCATCGAGATGCGCACCGTCTGGCCGCGAGTCGGTTTGGGCAGCAGGGCGACCTTCATGCCGTTGGCCAGCCCCAGGCGCTTCGTGCTGGCGTCGATGTGGGCCGGCGACGAATCGAACGCCGCCACCGCCGCGGCCGTCGGCTGCGGCTTGAAGGTCTTCATCTGGGCGGCCACGTCCGCCTCCTCGGGGGCCGGCGCGCGCAGCGGCTTGTCGGTGGGCACGTAAGTCGCCAGCGTGCGGTTCGATCGCACCAGCCACTGCTGCGCCACGCGCTGCACGGCGTCGCGCGTCAGCGCCTTCACCCGGTCGCGGTCTAGGAACAGCAGCCGCCAGTCGCCTTGCGCTACCGTCTCCGACAGCACGAGACCGATCGTCTCGGGGTTGCTGTACTGCTGCTCCCAGTGCTTCAACCACTTGACCTGCGCGCGCTTGAACTCCTCGTCGGTGATCGGCTCGCTGGCGAAGCCCTCGACCAACTGGGTCAACTCCTGCGCGCTGCGCGCCGGATCCTGCCCCGCTGCCAGTTGCGCGCCGAACAGGGCAACGCCCGGGTCGGCCATCGCCAGCGACTCGGCGTACACGGCAGACGCGAGGCCGCCTTCGACCAGCCGCTTGTGGGCTCGACCCGACGGGCTGTCGCCGACGACCTGCGCGATCAACTCGATCGCCGGATAGTCGGGGTCCGGCCCGGCCGGAATGTGATACCCCAGCATGACCTGCGGCACGCCGCCGGTGCGGCGCAGCGTGATGCTGCGCTCGCCGTCCTGCACCGGATCGAGCGTGTACAGGCGCGGCAGCACGCGCTTGGGCTTCGCGATGCGGCCGAAGGCCTGCTCGATCCAGGCCATCGTGCGCGCCGGGTCGAACTTGCCCGCCACGATCAGCGTCGCGTTGTCGGGCTGGTAGTAGCGGTGGTAGAAGGCCTGCAGCCGCGCGATGTCGACGTTCTCGACGTCGCTGCGCGCGCCGATCGTCGACTTGCCGTAGTTGTGCCACTGGAACATCGCCGCCAGCGTCTTCTCGAACAGGATGCGGCCGGGATCGTTCTCGCCCATCTCCATCTCGTTGCGCACCACCGTCATCTCGGTGTCGAGATCCTTGCGCGCGATGAACGAGTTGACCATCGCGTCGGCCTGCCAGCCGAGGTACCAGCGCAGGTTGTCGTCGCTGGCCGAGAAGCTGGCGAAGTAATTGGTGCGATCGACCCAGGTCGAGCCGTTGGCGCGCAGGCCCCGCCTGGAAAACTCGCCCAGTGCGTTGCGCGTGGTGGGCGTGCCCTTGAAGATCATGTGCTCCAGCAGGTGCGCCATGCCGGTCTCGCCGTAGTTCTCGTGGCGCGAGCCGACGCGCTAAGTCACGTTGACGATCGTCGTCGGCTTGCTGGCGTCGGGTGCCAGCAGCACCTGCAGCCCGTTGGGCAGGCGGTACTCGGTGATGCCCTCGACCTCGGTCACCGGCTTGGGCAGCGCCGCTGCAGACACGGCAGCAACCAGACCCAGCCCGCCAAGCAGCGCCCTCATGATGCGCATCAAGAGATCTCCCCACGCCGGCGCCACCGCCGGAACAAGCGGCCGCAGTGTAGACAGGCGCTCCCCACGAACGCCGGGAGGCGCGACGAAAGACCAAACACCCGGTGTGGAAAGCGGCTCAGGCGCGCTCGCGCGCCGCCCAGGCCTGCATGCCCGCGCGCACCTCGGTGCGCGCCGCATCCGGACCCAGCCAGCCGAGCACCTCGACCCACTTGCCGGACTCCAGATCCTTGTAGTGCTCGAAGAAGTGCTGAATCGTCTTCAGCCGCAGCGGATTCAAGTCCTCGGGCTTCTGCCATTGCGTGTACAGCGAGAGGATCGAATCGATCGGCACCGCGAGCAGCTTGTTGTCGCCGCCGGCCTCGTCGCGCATCTGCATCACGCCCAGCGGCCGGCAGGTGACGACGACGCCGGAAATCAGCGGCACCGGCGTGATCACCAATACATCGACCGGATCGCCGTCGTCGGCCAGCGTCTGCGGGATGTAGCCGTAGTTGCATGGGTAGTGCATCGACGTCGACATGAAGCGATCGACGAACAGCGCCCCCGAGCCTTCGTCGACCTCGTACTTGATCGGGTCGGCGTTCATCGGGATTTCGATGATGACGTTGAACTCGTCGGGCGCGCGCGCGCCCGGACCGACGTTGTGCAGACTCATTTCGGCCTCGCCCGCACCGGGGAAACCCGCATTCTAAGGACGATCGGCCGACCGTCGTCGGGCCGCCACACCACATCGCTTAGGATTCGCGCCGTGCGAACCGCCCTGCCGGCATTGCAGCCGGCAAAGCGCAGCGGTCGCGAACGAATCAGCCGTTGATTGAGGAAGGAGTCTCCATGTCGATGACCATGGCGTTGTATATCGCGCTGGCCTGCGGATTGGCCGCGGTGGTTTACGGATTCGTGCAACGCGGTCTCATCCTGAGCAAAGACGCGGGCAGCGCCCGCATGCAGGAGATCTCGGGCGCGGTGCAGCAAGGCGCAGCGGCCTATCTGGCGCGCCAGTACCGCACGATCGCGATCGTCGGCGTGGTGTTGGCGATCCTGATCGCCATCTTCCTGGGCGGCAAGACGGCAGCGGGCTTCGTGCTCGGCGCCGTGCTGTCGGGCGCCTGCGGCTTCATCGGCATGAACGTGTCGGTGCGCGCCAACGTGCGCACCGCGCAGGCCGCCACGCAAGGCATCGGCCCGGCGCTCGACATCGCGTTCAGGGGCGGCGCGATCACCGGCATGCTGGTGGTCGGCCTCGGGCTGCTCGGGGTGGGCTCGTTCTTCTGGTACGTGTCGGGCGGCTCCAAGGTCGACTCCGAGACGCTCAAGCCACTGCTCGGCCTGGCGTTCGGCGCCTCGCTGATCTCGATCTTCGCGCGTCTGGGCGGCGGCATCTTCACCAAGGGCGCCGACGTCGGCGCCGACCTGGTGGGCAAGGTCGAGGCCGGAATCCCCGAAGACGACCCGCGCAACCCCGCGGTGATCGCCGACAACGTCGGCGACAACGTCGGCGACTGCGCCGGCATGGCGGCCGACCTGTTCGAGACCTACGCGGTGACGCTGATCGCCACCATGGCGCTGGGCGCGCTGATGGTCACCGGTGCGCCGGCCGCAGCAGTGGCGTATCCGCTGGTGCTCGGCGGCGTGTCGATCATCGCCTCGATCATCGGCTGCTTTTTCGTCAAGGCCAGCCCCGGCATGAAGAACGTGATGCCGGCGCTGTACAAGGGCCTGATCGTTGCCGGCGTGATCTCGCTGGTGGCGTTCTACTTCGTCACGACGAAGATGTTCCCGCAGCCGGTCGACCTG
>DASURM010000426.1:0-5648 GCA_036280035.1 Burkholderiaceae bacterium
AAGAGCCGGCTCTACGAGCACGAAATGCGCAAGCAGCGCGAGCAGCAGCAGAAGCTCGAGGACAGCAAGACCGACGTCGGCTGGGGCCACCAGATCCGCAGCTACGTGCTCGACCAGAGCCGCATCAAGGACCTGCGAACCGGGGTCGAGATCAGCAACACGCAGAAGGTGCTCGACGGCGACCTCGATGCCTTCATCGAGGCGAGCCTGAAGCAGGGGCTGTAGAGTCCCGCGTCGCCGTATCGACCAGCAAGAGGTGCAACCCATGCGCGAAGGCCAAGCCCAACCCGTGCGCCGCGAGGACTACGCGCCGCCGGCCTACTGGATCCGCAAGGTCGAGCTGAGCTTCGACCTCGATCCCGCCAAGACGATCGTCGCCAGCAAATTGACGATCGAGCGCAACCCGGCGCAGCCCGCGCAGCCGCTGCGGCTCGACGGCGAGGGGCTGACGCTGCTGCGCGTGCTGGCCGACGGCGAGAGCGTCGCCTTCCGCCACGACGACGGCGACCTCGTTGTCGAGCTGCCTGCCGAGCGCGAGCACGTCGTGCTCGAGATCCGCAACACCTGCGCCCCCGAGGCCAACACCGAGCTGTCGGGGCTCTACACCTCGGGCGGCGGCTTCTTCACGCAGTGCGAGGCGCAGGGCTTCCGCCGCATCACCTACTTTCTCGACCGGCCCGACGTGATGGCGGTCTACACGGTGACGCTGCGCGCCGACCGGAAGCGCTGCCCGAAGCTGCTCAGCAACGGCAACCTGGTGGCCGAAGGGTCGCTCGACAACGGCCGCCACTTCGTCACCTGGCACGACCCGCACCCCAAGCCCTCGTACCTGTTCGCGCTGGTGGCGGCCGACCTCGCCTGCCGCGAGCAGCGGGTGCGCTCGCGCGCGGGCGGCGAGCACCTGCTGCAGGTGTACGTGCGCCGCGGCGACATGGCCAAGACCGAGCACGCGCTGAATTCGCTGATGGCGTCGATCGCCTGGGACGAGGCACGCTTCGGCCTCAGCCTCGACCTCGAGCGCTTCATGGTGGTGGCGGTCGACGATTTCAACATGGGCGCGATGGAGAACAAGGGCCTGAACCTGTTCAATACCAAGTACGTGCTGGCCAGCCCCGCCACCGCCACCGACGCCGACTTCTTCGACATCGAGAGCGTGATCGGCCACGAGTACTTCCACAACTGGACCGGCAACCGCATCACCTGCCGCGACTGGTTCCAGCTGTCGCTGAAGGAAGGCCTCACGGTGTTCCGCGACCAGGAGTTCAGCATGGACATGCTGGCCACACCGGGCGCGCGCGCCATCAAGCGCATCCACGACGTGCAGTCCCTGCGCGAGGTGCAGTTCGCCGAGGACGCCGGCCCGATGGCGCACCCGGTGCGCCCCGAGGCGTACACCGCGATCGACAACTTCTACACCGCCACCGTCTACGAGAAGGGCGCCGAGGTGGTGCGCATGATGCACACGCTGGTCGGCCGCGAGGGCTTTCGCCGCGGCATGGACCTGTATTTCCAGCGCCACGACGGCCAGGCGGTCACCTGCGACGACTTCGCGCAGGCGATCGCCGACGCCAACCCCGGCAGCTGGCTGGCCGAGCACCTCGAGGCATTCAAGCGCTGGTACGCACAGGCCGGCACCCCCGCGCTGCTGGCGCACGGCCACCACGACCCGGCCGCGCACACCTACACGCTGCGCCTGGGCCAGCGCTGCGCGCCGACGCCGGACCAGGGCGAGAAGCTGCCGTTCGTGATCCCGGTAGCGCTGGCGCTGCTGCGGCGCGACGGCACGCCGCTGCCGCTGAAGCTGCAGGGCGAGCCGATCGCCGGCGGCACCGAGCGGGTGCTGGTGCTGTCCGACGTGAGCCACACCTTCACCTTCGTCGACATCGACGACGAGCCGGTGCCTTCGCTGCTGCGCGGCTTCTCGGCGCCGGTGCAGCTCGACGACGCGCTCGACGACGCCGATCTGCGGGTGCTGTTGCAACACGACAGCGACGCCTTCAACCGCTGGGAGGCGGGCCACCGCCTGCTGATGCGCGCGATGGCGGGGGCGCTGCACGCGGGCTCGGCCCTGCAGCTGACGCCCGATACCGTCGAGGCATTGCGCGCGGCGCTGCGCGACCCGGGCCTCGACCCGGCGCTGAAGGAGCTGCTGCTGACGCCGCCGTCGGAGGCCACCGTCGCCGAACGCGTCACGCCGGCCGACCCGGGGCGCATCCATGCGCTGCACGAACAGGCGCTCGACGAACTGGCGCAGCAGCTGCACGCCGATTGGCTGTGGGCGTTCGAATCGCATGCGGTGCGCGAGGGCTACCGCGCCGAGCACGGCCAGGCCGGCCGCCGCGCGCTGGCCAACCTGGCGCTGGCGATGCTGGTGCGCCACGCGGTGCGCAGCGGCGACCCGGTGTGGCCGGGGCGCGCGCTGCAGCGCTTCAAGGACGCCACCAACATGACCGACCGGCTCGGCGCGCTGAGTGCCCTGGTCGATGCCCACAGCGAGCTGGCGGGCCCTGCCCTGCAGCGGCTGTACGAGCAGTTCGCGCACGAGCCTCTGGTGATCGACAAGTGGTTCGCGCTGCAGGCCACCGCCAGCGAGCGCGAAGGTCGCGTGTTCGCGCGCGTTCGCGAGCTGCTGCAGCACCGCGCTTTCACGCTCAAGAACCCCAACCGCGCGCGCAGCCTGGTCAGTGCGTTCTGCCTGCGCAACCCCGGCGCCTTCCACCGCGCCGATGCCGCCGGCTACGTGTTCTGGGCCGAGCGCGTGATCGAACTCGACGCGCTCAACCCGCAGCTCGCGTCGCGCGTGGCGCGCGCGCTCGACCGCTGGATGCACCTGGCCGAGCCGTACCGCAGCGCGGCGCGCGAGGCGATCGCGCGCGTGGCGATGCGCACCGACCTCAGCGCCGACACGCGCGAGATCATCACCAAGGCGCTGCAGGCGGGCGTGGGCGCCGCGCCCACGCCCGAACCGGCGGCCACCGGGGTGAAATCATGAGCGCGCAGGGCCGCTCCAAAGCGCACATCGCGCAGCGCGTCAGCGCGGAGGTGAACCCATGAGCCGGGTCTCGTTGACGCAGTACCTGGTCGAGCAGCAGCGCGAGCACGGCCACATCCCGGGCGAGCTGCGGCTGCTGATCGAGGTGGTGGCGCGCACCTGCAAGCGCATCGCCTACTCGGTCAACAAGGGCGCGCTCGGCGACGTGCTCGGCAGCGCCGGCACCGCCAACGTGCAGGGCGAGGTGCAGAAGAAGCTCGACGTGATCGCCAACGAGCTGCTGCTCGAGGCCAACGAGTGGGGCGGCAACCTGGCGGCGATGGCCAGCGAGGAGATGGACACGATCCACCTGGTGCCCAACCGCTACCCGCAGGGCGAGTACCTGCTGCTGTACGACCCGCTCGACGGCAGCTCCAACATCGACGTCAACGTGTCGATCGGCACCATCTTCTCGGTGCTGAGGAAGCGCGGCAACCAGCAGGGCGTGTCGGAGGCCGACTTCCTGCAGCCGGGCCGCACGCAGGTCGCCGCCGGCTACTGCGTCTACGGCCCGCAGACGATGCTGGTGCTGACGGTGGGCGATGGCGTCGCGATGTTCACGCTCGATCGCGAGATGGGCTCCTGGTCGCTCACCGCCGAGAACGTGCGCATTCCCGAGGACACGAAGGAATTCGCGATCAACATGAGCAACATGCGCCACTGGGCACCGCCCGTGAGGCGCTACATCGACGAATGCCTGGCCGGCACCACCGGCCCGCGCAAGAAGGACTTCAACATGCGCTGGGTCGCCAGCATGGTGGCCGACGTGCACCGCATCCTCACGCGCGGCGGCATCTTCATGTACCCGTGGGACCAGCGCGAGCCCGACAAGCCCGGCAAGCTGCGGCTGATGTACGAGGCCAACCCGATGGCCTTCCTGGTCGAGCAGGCCGGCGGCGTCGCGACCAACGGCGCCCAGCCCCTGCTCGACCTGCAGCCGGGCAAGCTGCACGAGCGCGTCAGCGTGATCCTGGGCTCGAAGAACGAGGTCGAGCGCGTCACCGGCTACCACGGCCAGGGCTGAGGCGGCTGGGCGCCTGGAAGTTTTCTACGGCGAGCGCGCAGGCAGCTTTCGCGCCAAGTCGACCAAGAACCTCGCGCAGGCTGCCTGTCTGGCGGCCTACCTGTGGGATCACCGCCGCGAGGCGCTGGCCGAGGCCCTGAAGGATCTGCTGTCGCGCGGCAAGGGTTGGGTCGCGCGATACAAGCAGGGCGCCGCGGCGTTGCAAGAGGCGTATCCGCAACTCGAGGTGGCTGCCCGCCTGGCCACTGCCGTCTGAGCGGGCCGGGGTCCGGATCTTGGTCGGCGCGAGTGCACTCGACCTGGCCACCGGTTGAGTTGACGCCCAGGCTCAGCACATGGCCAGGAGTAAGGTCGCGATCGAGCGTGCCGGGGTGCGATCGGGAGCACACGCAATGACGCGGATCGACACAGGGTCGACACGGGGCCGGGTCGAACCCTTGCCGGTTGGCGAACCCGCGCCGATTCGCGTGCAGGGGTCGCCGGCGTCGATCGTGTTGGCGCCATCGCGTTCGTTGTCGCGCACCGGGCGGGCTCGCTGCGCAACCGCCGCGTTGTGCATTTCGCCGCTGGCAGCCGGCGCCCAGATCGCCAACAGCGAGGCCCTGGTCGATCTCGTCGCCAGGCCCGGCGGTGCAGGCGTCGGCGTGCTGTTCAGTTCGGAGCGCTCGCCCTACCGGGGTGACGGCCAGCGCAGCGACGCGCAGCCCGTGTATCTGTACGAAGGCGAGCGCTTCTTCCTGCGTTCGGACCGGGTGGGGCTGAAGTTCGTGCCTTTCGAGGACCTGGGGCTCGAGACCTACTTGCGACGCAGGATCGAGGGCTTTCCGCTGGACGATGCTCCGCCCAGCCTGCAAGGCATGAAACCCCGCCGCGGCGGCGTGGATCTGGGCCTGACCTGGCGGCTGCACGCGCTCGACAGCCAGGCCTATGCCAGCGTGACGCAGAACCTGGGCCATCAGGCACGCGGTCACGACCTCGGCCTCGGCGCGCACACCGACTGGCATGCGGGCCGCTGGATCGTGCGCCCGGCTGCCAGCGTCACGTGGCGCAGCAGCCGCTCCAACGACTTCTACGTCGGCGTGCCGCCCGACGAAGCCACGCCCGAGCGCCCCGTGTACGAGCCCGGTGCCGGGGTCGACGTATCCGCCGGGATGTTCGTCAGCTATCGGCTCACCCAAGGTTGGCGCCTGATCGGCGGCGTGAATGCCACACGGTATTCGAGCGCCGTGAGGGCGAGCCCCATCGCCGAACCCGGCACCCAGGTGGGCGTCGTCGCGGGCGCAACCTACAGCCTGGGGGCGGATCGGGTTCGCGAGCAGGTCGCAACCTCGCCCACCTGGGTGCGCCTTCTCTACGGGCGGGCTGCAGAGGACCGCTGCGACATCGTGCTCATCGCGACCCTGCGCTGCACCTCGATCAACGGCGTGGCGCCCACGGAGATCATCGGGCTGACCGTGGGCAAGACGCTGCTGGAGAACCTGAACGACTGGCCGCTGGATATCGTCGGCTACGCGGGGTTCATCGTCCACCATGACCGGCCGTTCCAGCGCGACGGCGCCGAGTTGAACCTGTTCCTGAAGGCCTTCTTCCGCG
>DASURM010000427.1:0-3718 GCA_036280035.1 Burkholderiaceae bacterium
CGTTCACTCTCAGCGGGGCCAACACGCTGTCGAACATCGGTACCCTCAAGCCGAGCAGCGGCCAGCGCCTGGGCGGGCAGCTCACCGGAATCGACATCCCGACGCTGCGCGACGTGTGGGCCACCGCGCCGTACCTGCATGACGGCTCGGCGCCGACGCTGGAGGCTGCGATCAAGGCCCACAACACCGTGAGCCTGGCCGATGCCGATATCGCCACGCTCGCCGCCTACCTGCGCGAGATCGGCTCCGACGAAGGTCCGGCTCCGTCGCCGGTGGGCACGGGCCTGCGCGGCAGCTACTACAACAACTCGTCGCTGTCGGGCTCCCCGGCGCTCACGCGCGTCGAGGCGGTCGACTTCGACTGGGGCAGCGGCGCGCCCGGACCGGGCGTGAACCAGGACAACTTCTCGGTCCGCTGGAGCGGCATGGTCACCGCCGGCGAGGCAGGCGCTTACCGCTTCCGCACGGTGTCCGACGACGGCGTCCGCGTCTGGGTCAACGGTGTGCGGGTCATCAACAACTGGTCCGACCATGCTGCCACCACCAACACCAGCGGCACCGTCAACCTAGCGGCCGGGCAGAAGGTGACGATCACGGTCGAGTACTACGAGAAAGGCGGCAAGGCCGTCATGCGATTGCGCTGGCGGACACCCGGCACGAGCAGCTACATCGCTATTCCGGCAGCGAACCTGTCCGCGGACTGACGGAACGAGGGCGATCGGGCGACCGCCGATCGCCCGCGCCCCTGGCCACGCTCAGCCCGCGCCGCGCGGCACCGGCACGCCGAGTTGCCCCAGCGTGCGATCGACCGCGTCGGACCAGCCGCGGTTGGCAAGCGGGCTTGCCGGGCTGGGGTGCAGGATCTGCGCCACCTTGAGCCGGCGCGCGAACGCTGAGTCGACCGCGTCGCCCTGCACCAGCGTGCGCAGGCAGCGCTCGGCGAAGCCGCCGACGCCGATTGCCCACTCGGGCTGCAGCGCGCCCAGCGCCGCCGCGAGATGGCGGTCGCACGCCTGCTGCACGGCGCGGCGCTGCGCCGCCGGCAACTTGTCGGGCGTGAAGTTGCGGCCCGACGCCTCGAGGAACACCAGCGGGCAGTAGTTGAGCACGAACCAGTCGGCGAAGAACGACTGCGCGGGGCCGAAGCGCAACGCGGCCCAGCCCCACAGGCGCCGGCCGCTGACCTCGGAGCGCGTGCAGTCGAAGCCTTCGATCGGCCGCTTCGGGTGCTCGCGCGCCGGACGATCGATGTCCGCGGTCAGCCCCATCCAGTCGCGCACCGCGGCCACCTCGCCGAACGGCACACCGGTCTGCATCATGCCGAACGGCCCCGGGTTCATGCCGAGCAACACCACGCGCTTGCGCGTGGCACCGTAGCGCGTGACGTAGGCCTCGTACGGCGCCCAGGCGTACTGCAGCGGGTCGACCACGTGCGCGATCGGCGGTGCGAAGCGCAGCGTCGCGAGCGAGCGCGACAATTCGCGCGCCGCGTGCAGCAGTTGCCGCGCGATCGGCGATGCCTTCATGCGCACGACCATGGTCGATCAGCGCCGGCGCACCGGCGGCCCCGCCACCAGGGTCACGCGGCGCTGCGTGCCGTCGGGCCGGCGCACCACCAGGTGCAGCTTCTGGCCCGGCGGCACCTGCACCATCGCCGCCACCTCGCGCGCGTTGGCGCCGGCCAGCGGCCGGCCCTGCGCCTGCACGATCAGGTCTTCGACCAACAGGCCGCCCTTCTCGGCCGGCGAGCCGGGCTCGATCTCCTGCACCCGCACCGACTTCAGGATCGGTTTCGCGTAGCTGCCGTCGACCTCGACGTACACCGTGAAGCCGAGCCGCCCGCGCGGCGGCGAATCGGCCGCCGCGGCGGCCGGCAGCAGCCCCATGCACAGCGCCAGCCACGCCGCACAAAGCACGGCGGCGATCGCGCGCGCCGTCGACCGCGCGAACCGTGGCGCGAGCGATGTCTTCGTCGCGCTCAACCCGCCGGCGTCAGCACCACCCGCCCCACCACCTTGCCCGCGCGCAGGTCGCCGAGCGCCGCGCTCACCTCGTCGAGCGGCCGCGTGCGGATCGGCATCCGCGGCAGGCCGTGGCGGTTCACCAGCTCGAGCAGCTCGGCGATGTCGTGGCTGCTGCCGACGTACGAGCCGCGCAGCGTCATCGCGCGCAGCGGCAGAAACGGCGTGGGCACCGTGACGTCGCCACCGAACAACCCGACCACCACCACCGAGCCGCCCTTGACAATGGCACTGATCGCGAGGTTGACGGTCTGGCTCGAGCCGACGAAGTCGATCACGCCCCAGGCGCCGCCGCCGGTGGCGGCGTGGATCTGCTTGACCGCGTCGCTGGCGCCGCCGTCGATGGCCTTGGCGGCACCGGCGGCGAGCGCAGCGTCGCGCTTGCCCGCGTCGATGTCGACCACGATCACTTCGCGCGCGCCCATCATGCGCGCGATCGTCACGCCCATCAGCCCGACGCCGCCGGCGCCGATGAGCACCACCGGCTCGTCCTTCAGCGTGGCGGCCACCTTCTTCAGCGCCGAGTACGCGGTGACGCCCGAGCAGGCCAGCGGCGCCGCGTCGCGCGGCGCGAGCTTGCCGATGCGAAACAGATGCCGCGGGTGCGGCACCAGCAGGTGCGTCGAATAGCCGCCCTGCGAATAGACGCCGATCGACTGCGGCTTGAGGCACAGGTTCTCGTCGCCGCGCAGGCAGACCTTGCACTGCCCGCAGCCGATCCACGGGTTGACCATGCGCACGTCGCCGACCTCGACCCCGCTGGCGTCGGGCCCGACTTCGATCACCTCGCCGACGTTCTCGTGGCCCATCGTCAGCGGCAGCTTGATGCCGCGCTCGATGAGGTTCAGCTTCTTGCCGCCGCCGACCTCGTAGTAGCCGTCCCAGATGTGCAGGTCGGAGTGGCAGACGCCTGCCGCCAGCACCTTCATCACCACCTGCGAGCCCTGCGGCGCTGGCACGTCGCCCTCGGCGAGCTGCAGCGGCGCGCCGCACTGGCAGACCTGGTAGCTGCGCATTCTCATGGTGAGGCTCCGTGAGTGGTCGGGGGCGTCAATGGAGCTTCGGCGGCTGCTGACTGAAGAGCTTGGCCGCGCGGACCTTCAGCTCCAGCAACTCACTGGGCGTCACGCTGTAGCGGCCGCGCATGATGTCCACCTCGATGCGGAACTCGACCTCGCGCGCGCCGTTGCGCAAGATGCCCATCGTGAACTCGTAGTCGTCCTGCGCCGCCGGAAAACCCTGCGCGCCGCCTTGCGGGTCCAGGTAGCGGACGTGGCGGATCTCGCCGCTGGCCAGGTCGAGCTCGCCCTCGGAGCGCACCTCGCTCTCGGTCAGCTCGTCGACGATGGTGATGGGGAGCTTCAGATCCATGGCCGCTTCAATCGCAGTGAGCGGAGCGCCGGCCTCACGGCCCCGCCTTCTCGACCTCGCCGTAGGCGTGGCCCAGCCACAGCTTCAGGCGCTGGCGCTCCATGATTCCCAGCAGCGGGCCGCTGGCGCCGGCAACCGTGTTCTTGGCGGCCCAGAAGCTGCTGTTGCGGGCGTCGATCTTCTGCACCAGCGGCGTGTGGAGCTGCTTCAGCTCGACCACCCGCGCGCCGAGCATGGCCGCGCGCTCGAGCAGGCCCGAGCGCTCGAGCATGCCGAAGTCGTTGCCGCGCAACTGGTTGCGCACCACCACGTAGTGCACCCGGTGG
>DASURM010000428.1:0-8500 GCA_036280035.1 Burkholderiaceae bacterium
GAGGAGGCGGCGCGTCTCGCGACGCCGCGGCCTGCAAGGCCGAGCGCCTTCGGAGCGGCCGTGCGGCGCTCATCTTGCCGCCGCCCCGAACTGCACGCGCGGGTCGACCACCACGTACAGCAGGTCGGAGATCAGCTTCACGACCAGCGCGATCAGCGTGAAGACGTACAGGATGCCCATCACCACCGGGTAGTCGCGCCGGATCACCGCTTCGTAGCCGAGCAGGCCCAGGCCATCTAGCGAGAACAGCGTCTCGATCAGCACCGAGCCGGCGAAGAAGGCGCCGATGAACGCCGCCGGGAAGCCGGTCACCAGCGGGATCAGCGCGTTGCGCAAGATGTGCTTGTACAGCACGCGGCGCTGCGCCAGGCCCTTGGCGCGCGCCACCATCACGTACTGCTTGCGCATCTCCTCGACGAAGGTGTTCTTGGTGAGCATCGTCAGCGCCGCGAAGCTGCCCACCATCAGGCAGATCAGCGGCAGCGCCAGGTGCCAGAAGTAGTCGACCACCAGCGCCGGCACGCTCAGCTCGCGCCAGTTGTCGGACACGATGCCGCGCAGCGGAAACCAGTCGAAGAAGGTGCCCCCGGCGAACAGCACGATCAGCAGCACGCCGAGCACGAAGCCGGGGATCGCGTGCCCGGCCAGCACCAGCGCGGTGCTGAGGGTGTCGAAGCGCGTGCCCTCGCGCACGGCCTTGGCGATCCCCAGCGGAATCGACACCAGGTACGAGACCAGGAAGGTCCACAGCCCGAGGCTGATCGACACCGGCAGCTTCTCGACGATCAGCGCGCCGACCGACTTGCTCTGCATGAAGCTGCGGCCGAGGTCGAAGCGCGCGAAGTTGGCGAGCATCTCGACGTAGCGCACGTGCGCCGGCTTGTCGAAGCCGTAGAGCTTCTTCAGCTCGTCGATCTGCCGCTTCTCGATGTCGCGGCCGGCCTTGTAGGCGCCGCGCTCGCCACCCGCGCCGGCGCGCGCCTCGGCGAGCACCTGTTCCACCGGCCCGCCCGGCACGAACTGGATCACGATGAAGGTCACGGTCAGCACGCCCAGCAGCGTGGGCAGCATCAGCAGCAGCCGCTTGACGATGTAGGCGAGCATCGGGTACGAGCTTCCTCTTCAGCGCCGCGGTGCGTCGGCACCGCCCTCGAGCCACCACGTCCACAGCGGCCACGGCGGCGAGCTCGACGACGGGTACGAGTCCATCACGAAATACTTGGCCTGCACCGCCGGGATGCCGAAGCGGTTCCAGTACGACGCCTGCTCCTGGTTGACGTACACCTGCGGAATCGACCAGAAGTTCCACATCACCACGCGGTCGAGCGCGCGCGCCGCGGCGATCAGCTCGTCCATCGTGACGGCGCGGCCGATGGCAGCGATCAGCGCATCGACGGCGCGGCTTCGGACGCCGGAGAAGTTGTTGTTGCCCGGCTCGCCGGCCGACTTCGAGCCGTAGACGGAGGACAGGTCGCTCGCGCTCGGCAACGTGAAGTCGCCCTCGACGATGACGATGACGTCGTAGTCGTACTGCTCCAGCCGCCGGCGATAGAGCGCGAAGTCGACGATGCGCTCCTTCATCGCGATGCCCAGCTTGGCCAGGTTGCGCTGGAAGTCGATCATGCGCCCGGGCGACCCCGGTTCGAGGTACTCGAACTCGAACGCCTCGCCCTTGGCGTTGCGCAGTCGCCCGTCGGCTGCCACCTGCCAGCCGGCCTGCGCCAGCATATCGCGCGCCCGGCGAAGGTGGGCGCGCAGCGCCGGAGCCCCGTCGGCGTTGCTCGGCGGCACGAAAGCCGGGCCGAACACGCGCGGCGGCAGCTCGGCGCGAAACGGATCGAGCAACTTCAGCTCGGCCGGCGACGGCTCGCCGGCCGCCGCGAACGGCGAGTTGTTGAACAGGCTGTGCGCGTGCTTGAAGGTGCCGTACTGGTTGTAGCGATCGAAGTCCCACGCCAGCAGCAGCGCTTCGCGCACGCGGATGTCCTGGAACAGCGGCCGGCGCACGTTGAGGCGGATCGCCTGCAGCCCCTGGCCCGTCGAGGTTTCGAACGCGCGCTTCACGATGCGGCCGTCGCGCCACTTCGCGCCCTGGTGCTGGCGCACCCAGGCGCTGGCGCGGTACTCCTTGAAGATATCGAAGTCGCCCGCCTTGAAGGCCTCGCGCGCCACCGCTTCGTCGTTGTACAGGTGGTAGCTCACGCGCTCGAAGTTGAAGTGCCCGCGGCGCGACGCCACTTCGCGGCCCCAGTACGACGGGTTGAGCTTGAGGTCGAGGCGGCTGGGCATCTCGTAGCGGTCGATCAGGTACGGCCCGGTGGCGATGGGCGGCTCGAGCACCACCTCGTCGAACTTCTTGCCGGTGCCCCACTTGTGCGAGAACACGTTCAGCGAGGCGGCCGCGAACACGGCGTCGAGCGTGCGCGCCGACAACTCGATGCGCACCGTGCGCTCGTCGAGCGCCACCGCGCGCGCGAGGTCGGCCGCGGCAATCTGCGTCGTGGGCGAGGCTTCCTTGCTCTTCACCCGCTGCAGCGTGTAGACCACATCGGCAGCGGTCACCGGGTCGCCGTTGCTGAAGCGCGCGCGCGGATCGAGCCGGAAGCTGATCGCCGACAGGTCGGGCTCGACCCGCATCGCCTCGGCCAGCACGCCGTATACCGCCTGCGGCTCGTCCATCGACTGGATGGCCAGCGGCTCGAGCATGAACATGGTGATCGCCGCGGGCGCCGTGCCACGCGTGGTGTAGGGGTTGAACTTGTCGAAGCTGCTGCGCCGGTCGGGGTTGCGCAGCTTCAGCGTACCGCGTACCGGCGCGTCGGGGTTGACGTACTCGAAGCTTCGGAACCCCGGCGGGTACTTCGGCGGTGCGTAGGCCGACAGCGCGTGCACCCACTGCCCGGTGACGATCGGCACCGCCGGCGCCGCCGCATCGGCCGGCGCTGCCGGCGCCGCCGCGCCGGCGGCCGAACCGGCCGCGCCAGGAGCGTCACGAAGTTTGGCGGCCCATGCGGGCGCCGACAGCATCGCAGCGGCGAGCCACAGCCACGCCCGGCGACCGCGCGCCGGGTGGTCGGGGTGCGGCGGCGCGCTCAATGACGGAAGTGGCGCACGCCGGTGAACACCATCGCGATGCCGCGCTCGTCGGCGGCCGCGATCACCTCGGCGTCGCGCATCGAGCCGCCGGGCTGGATGACGCACGCGGCCCCGGCGTCGGCGACCACGTCGAGCCCGTCGCGAAACGGGAAGAACGCGTCGCTCGCCGCTGCCGAGCCCTGCAGCGACAGGCCGGCGTTGGCCGCCTTGATCGCGGCGATGCGCGACGAATCGACGCGGCTCATCTGCCCCGCGCCGACGCCGAGCGTCATCCCCCCAGCGGCGTAGACGATCGCGTTGCTCTTGACGAACTTGGCCACCCGCCAGGCGAACATCAGGTCGTCGAGCTGTGCAGCGGTGGGCGCCTTCTTGGTCACCAGCTTCAGCTCGCTGCGCTGCACGTTGCGCGAGTCGGTGTCCTGCAGCAGCACGCCGCCGCCCACGCGCTTGAAGTCGAGCGCGTTGCCGCGCTCCGAGATCGGCACCTCGAGCAGCCGCACGTTGGCCTTGGCCGCGAACACCGCGCGCGCTTCGGGCGCGATCGCCGGCGCGATCAGCACCTCGACGAACTGCTTGGCGGCGTGGATCGCCTCGGCCGCCGCGCCATCGAACGGCCGGTTGAAGGCGACGATGCCGCCGAACGCGCTGGTGGGGTCGGTCTTCAGCGCCTTGGCGTAGGCCTCGGCGGCCGAGGCGCCGATCGCCACGCCGCACGGGTTGGCGTGCTTGACGATCACGCACGCGGCCACGCCGGGGCCGCCACCCGTGACGGGGTCGCCGAACGTCTTCACGCACTCCCACGCCGCGTCGGCGTCGGCGATGTTGTTGTAGCTCAGCTCCTTGCCCTGCAACTGGTGCCAGTGTGCCAGCGTGCCGGGCGCGGGGTCGTGCTCGCGGTAGAACGCGGCGCTCTGGTGCGGGTTCTCGCCGTAGCGCAGGCCTTGCGTCTTGACCACCTGCAGGTTGAACACCGCGGGGTACTCGGCGCGCTGCGGCACGGCGTCGCCGCGCTCGTGCGCACCCTCGGCCAGCGCGCCGAGGTAGTTGGCGATCATGCCGTCGTAGGCCGCGGTGTGTGCGAACACCTTCTTGGCGAGCGCGAATTTCGTCGATCGCGCGACGCCGCCGGCGTCGAGCTCGGCCAGCACCTGCGCATAGTCGGCCGGGTCGATCACCACCGCGACGTCGGGCCAGTTCTTGGCCGCCGCGCGCAGCATCGCCGGGCCACCGATGTCGATGTTCTCGATCGCGTCGTCGAGCGTGGAGTCGGCGCGCGCGATCGTCTGCGCGAACGGGTAGAGGTTGATCACCAGCAGGTCGATCGGCTCGATCCCCTGCGCGGCCAGCGCGGCCATGTGCTCGGGCACACCGCGCCGCGCCAGCAGGCCGCCGTGGATGCGCGGGTGCAGCGTCTTGACGCGGCCGTCGAGCATCTCGGGGAATCCGGTCACCTGCGACACCTCGGTCACGGCCAGGCCCGCGTCGGCCAGCAGTCGCGCGGTGCCGCCGGTGGACACCAGCGCCACGCCGCGCTGCTGCAGCGCGCGCGCGAACTCGACGACGCCAGTCTTGTCGGAAACCGAGATCAGCGCGCGCATATCAGAACACTCTCGAGCAAGCTCTGCCGAGCCAGGCGCGAAGTCGTTGGGGTCATTTCAACAGGCGATGGTCGGCCAGCTTGCGGCGCAGCGTGTTGCGGTTGATGCCGAGCCAGTCGGCGGCGCGGCTCTGGTTGCCGTCGGCCTGGCGCATCACCACTTCGAGCAGCGGTCGCTCGACCGCGCTCATGATCATGTCGTGCACCGCGTGCGGCTCGGCGCCGCGCAGGTCGTCGAAGTAGTGCTGCAGCGTGGCGCGCACGCAGTCTTCGATGTCGCGCCGGGTCATCGCGCCTGCCTCGCTGCGCTCATGCCGCCAGCGCCGCCGCGTCGTCGTTGGCGGCGCTGCCGCCCGCGGGCAACCGCGCGTGCCGTTCGCCGAGCCGCTCGAAGAAGGTGGCCACCGCGGCGAGCTGCGCGTCGCAGCGGTCGAGCGTGTTCATCGCGGCGCGGAACGCTTCGCCGCCGGGTAGCGCGCGCACCGCCCAGCCGATGTGCTTGCGCGCGCTGCGCACGCCGGCGAACTCGCCGTGCAGCGCGTAGTGGTCTTGCAGGTGCTGCAGCAGCCAGCCGCGCACCTCGGCGGTGGCCGGTGGGGGCAGCGCCTGCCCGGTGGCGAGTTCGTGCGCGATCTCGCGAAAGATCCACGGCCGGCCCTGCGCGGCGCGGCCGACCATCAGCGCGTCGGCTTTCGTGTGCGCGAGCACCGCGCGCGCCTTGGCAGCTGAAGCGATGTCGCCGTTGGCCACCACCGGGATGCGCAGTGCAGCCTTGACCGCTGCGATGGTGCCGTACTCGGCCAGCCCGAGAAACCCCTGCTCGCGCGTGCGCCCGTGCACGGTGACCAGCGCGACGCCGGCGCCCTCGGCGGCGCGCGCCAGCGCCACCGCGTTGCGCTCATGCTCGCTGCGGCCGGTGCGCATCTTCAGCGTCACCGGCACACCGCGCGGCGCGCATGCCGCCACCACCGCCTCGACGATGGCAAGAGCCAGCGGCTCGTTGCTCATCAACGCCGAGCCGGCGAAGGCGTTGCACACCTTCTTGGCCGGGCAGCCCATGTTGATGTCGATGATCTGCGCGCCGCGGTCGATGTTGTAGCGCGCGGCGTCGGCCATCTCGGCGGGATCGACGCCGGCGATCTGCACCGCGATCGGCGCGCTCTCGCCGGCATGGTCGGCGCGGCGCGAGGTCTTGAGGCTCGCCCACAGCTCGCGCTTGGCTGTCACCATCTCGCTGACCGCGTAGCCGGCGCCGAGCCGCTTGCACAACTGGCGAAACGGCCGGTCGGTGACGCCTGCCATCGGCGCGACGAACAGGTTGTTCGGCAGCTCGATCGGGCCGATTCGCATGGCAGGCGAGTGCAGGAACTGGGCGGGAGGGGCAGTATAGCCAGGGCCGCTGTCGATAATCGGCGCGGTGGAAGCCTGGTTCGCATCGCTGCTGCACGCACTGGCACTGCCGAAGTACGGTCTGAGCACGGTGTTCGTGGTGGCGCTGGTGTCGGCGACGTTGCTGCCGGTGGGCAGCGAGCCCGCGGTGTTCGGGCTGGTGAAGCTCGACCCCGACCTGTTCTGGCCGGCGGTGCTGGTGGCCACCGCCGGCAACACGGTCGGCGGCGCGATCACCTGGTGGATGGGCTACGGCGCGGAGCGGGCCTACGAGCACCTGAGCCACCACAAGCCGATGCAACTGCGCGCGCTGCGCTGGCTCGAGCGCTTCGGCCCCAAGGCCTGCCTGCTGAGCTGGCTGCCCGCGGTGGGCGACCCGCTGTGCGCGGTGGCCGGCTGGCTGCGCTTTCCGTTCTGGCCCTGCGTGCTCTACATGGCGATCGGCAAGTTCCTGCGCTATGTGACGATGACCGCTGCGCTGATGTGGATGTTCCCCGGGCAATTGACCCCGTGAGCCGGCCGCCCGCGGCCGGCGGCACAATGCGACTGCTACTAGGATAGCCCGCGGCCACGAGCCGCCGGGCCTTGGGGCCGATGGACGCCACCACGCCGAGCTACGACGCGCTGACGCGCACCTTCACGCGGCTGCACCGCCTGTCGCACCTGCAGGCGATCGCCATGTGGGACCAGGCCGCCAACATGCCGCCGGCGGGCAACGAGGCGCGCGCCGCGGCGATGGCCGAGATGAGCGCGCTGCTGCATCGCCTGATCACCGACCCGCAGTTGACGCGCGACCTCGACGGCGCCGCAGGCGAGCCGCTGGACGATCCGCAGCGTGCCAACCTGCGCGAGATGCGGCGCCACTGGCGCCAGTCGAACGCGCTGCCCGAATCGCTGGTGCAGCGCTCGGTGATCGCCAACTCGCGCTGCGAGCATGCCTGGCGCACGCAGCGCCCGGCCAACGACTGGGCCGGCCTGCTGCCCAATCTGCGCGAGGTGGTGGCACTGGCGCGCGAGGAGGCGCAGGCGCTGTCGCAGCAGATGGGGCTGTCGCGCTACGACGCGCTGATGGATCGCTCCGAGCCCGGCATGACGGCGGCCAAGGTCGACGCCGTGTTCGGTGAGGTGCGGCGCTGGCTGCCGGGGCTGATTCGCCAGGTCACCGAACGGCAGTCGCGCGAGACAGTGCTGCTGCCGCACGGGCCGTTCGCGGTGGCCGCTCAGCGCGCGCTGTGCGAGCGCGTGATCGGTCTGCTCGGCTTCGATTTCGATGCCGGGCGGCTCGACGTCAGCGCGCACCCGTTCTGCGGCGGCGTGCCCGAAGACGTGCGCATGACCACGCGCTTTCGCGACGACGAGTTCCTCGGCTCGCTGATGGGCACGATCCACGAAACCGGACACGGCCGCTACGAGCAGAACCTGCCGCGCGACTGGCTCGGCCAGCCGCTGTCGGAGGCGCGATCGATGGGGATCCACGAGAGCCAGTCGCTCAGCTTCGAGATGCAGCTCGGCAGCCACCCCGGCTTCGTGGCGCGGCTCGCGCCGTTGCTTCAGCAGGCGTTCGGCGCGCAGCCGGCGTTCGAGCCGGCCAACCTGCAGCGGCTGCTGACGCGCGTGAAGCCGGGGCTGATCCGCGTCGACGCCGACGAGGTGACCTACCCCGCGCACATCCTGCTGCGCTACGAGATCGAGCGCCCGCTGATCGAGGGCGACATCGAGGTCGACGACATCCCCGCGCTGTGGGATGCCAAGATGGCCGAACTGCTGCAGATCGACACCCGCGGCAACTTCAAGGACGGCCCGATGCAGGACGTGCACTGGCCGAGCGGCATCTTCGGCTACTTCCCGTGCTATACGCTCGGCGCGATGTACGCGGCGCAGTGGTTCGCCGCGATGCGCCGCGCCGCGCCCGACCTCGATGCACGCATCGCCGCAGGCGATTTCGCGCCGGTGTTCGACTGGCTGCGCCGGCACATCTGGCAGGCAGGCAGCCGCTGGACCACCGACGAGCTGGCCGCGCGCGCGAGCGGCGAGGCGCTGAACCCGGCGCACTTCAAGGCGCACCTCGAGTCACGCTATCTGTGAGCCGCGCCAGCGGCGCGGCTCGCGCGAGGTCACTCGCTCGCGGTGGGCGCTGCGGCCGCCTTGCGCGGCGCACGCTTGGCAGAGGCCTTCTTGGCGGGGGCCTTTCTGGCAGGGGCCTTCTTCGCCGAGGTCTTCTTGCCGCCGAGCTTGCCGACCTGGGCGGTGAGCTTGTCGAGGCGCTCGTTCAGCGCCGCCATATCCTTGGCCGACGGCACGCCCAGCCGCGTCATCGCCTTGGCGGTGCGCTGCTCGAAGATCGACTCGAGCTTGTCCCAGTGCTGGCCGGCGCGGGCGGTGACCTCGCCGGCCATCGCGGTCATCTTGCCGGTGACC
>DASURM010000429.1:0-3481 GCA_036280035.1 Burkholderiaceae bacterium
CCGACGACTATCTGGTCAAGCCGTTCGAGCTCGACGAGTTGCTGGCACGGCTGCGCGCGGTGGGGCGGCGCGCGGCCGGCCGCGCGCAGCCGCTGCTGCAGGTGGCCGATCTGCGGCTGGACCCCGCCACCCGCGAGGTCAGCCGCGGCGAGCAGCCGCTGCTGCTGTCGGCGCGCGAATTCGCTCTGCTGCAGGCGCTGATGGAGCGCCCCGGCGCGATCCTGTCGCGCGCGCAGCTCGAAGACCGGCTCTACGGCTGGGGCGAGGAGCTGGAGAGCAACGCCATCAGCGTCTACGTGCACCAGTTGCGCAAGAAGCTCGGCGACGACCGCATCCACACCGTGCGCGGAGTCGGCTACTACGTGGGCGAGTCGAAAGCCTAGCAGGCCAGTCGATGCGCTCGCTGCGGCTGCGCCTGTTCGTCTTTCTGCTGGCGCTGGCCACGGTGGCGGCGCTGGCGGTGGGCGGCGCCACCTATGTCAACGTGCGCGACGACGCCGACCAGTTGTTCGACTACCACCTGCGGCAGATGGCGCTGTCGCTGCGCGACCAGGGCCAGATCGCCGACGACGAGCGCGCGGCGCTCGAGAGCGGCCAGTTCGACTACGTGGTGCAGGTGTGGTCGCTCGACGGCGGCGTGCTCTACAGCACCGTGCCGGCGCCGGTGCTGCCGGCGCGCGCGGTGCTCGGCTTCTCCACCGTGCTGGTCAACGGCGCGCCGTGGCGCGTGTTCGCGGCGGCGACGACGCGGCGCATCGTGCAGGTGGGGCAGCCGCTGGCCGTGCGCCGCAAGCTGGCCACCGCGGCCGCGGGGCGCAGCGTGCTGCCGATCGCGGTCGCCGCACCGATCGTCGGCCTGCTGATCTGGTGGCTGGTCGGCGCATCGCTGGCGCCGCTGGCACGCGTGGAGCGGGCGCTGCGCGAGCGCGGGGTCGACGCGCTCGAACCGCTGCCGGCGCGCGGCCTGCCGTCGGAGGTGACGCCGCTGATCGACGCCTTCAACGCGTTGCTGGCGCGGCTGGGCGCGGCCTTCGACACGCAGCGCGCGTTCACCGCCGATGCCGCGCACGAGCTGCGTTCGCCGCTCACCGCGCTGAAGCTGCAGCTCGACCTGCTGCACGGCGCGCGCGACGAGCACGAGCGCAACGACGCGGTGCAGCGCCTGCGCGCCGGAATCGAGCGCGCCCATCGGCTGGTCGAACAACTGCTCGCGCTGGCGCGCGCCGAGCCGGGCACCAACGCCGCGCACGCGCCGGTGGACTTGACGCAGATCGCGCGCCAGGCGGTGGCCGACACCACGGCGCTGGCGGCGTCGCTGGGCGGCAGCGTCGCGCTCGAAGCGCCTGCCGGGTTGATGCTCAACGGCGACGCCGACGCGCTGCGCAGCCTGCTGCGCAACCTGGCCGACAACGCCTTGAAGTACGGCGGCTCGCTGCCGCAGGTGCGCATCCATCTCGAGCGCAGCCAAGGCATCGCGACGTTGGTGGTCGACGACGCCGGCCCCGGCATCCCCGAGGCCGAGCGCGAGCGCGCGTTCGACCGCTTCCATCGCCGCGAACCCGGCCGCGGCACCGGTAGCGGCCTGGGCTTGGCGATCGTGCGCACGGTCGCGCGCGCGCACGGCGGCGCCGTGCTGCTCGCCAACTCGCCGCTCGGTGGCCTGCGCGTCGAGGTGCGGCTGCCGGCAGCGGGGTGAGGCGACCCTAACCTCGGCCTCATCTTCGCCTCACGTGGCGCTCATTCGTGGCGCCTAGATTGCGCCGCATGGCCGGATGCGCCGGTCACCACGCAACGAGAGGACGCCATGAAGATGAACCGCACCACCATCGCGATCGCCAGCCTGCTGGCGGTCACCGGCCTGGCCACCAGCGCCAACGCCTTCACGCTGCCCAAGTGGCTGCACTCCGACGACGCCAAGACAACTGCCGTCGCCACCGCGCCAGCCACGCCGGCCCCGCAGGCCGCACCGATCCCGCCGCTGCCGGCCGACGAGCTGCCCAACTTCCGCGCCATCGTGAAGGACTACGGGCCCTCGGTGGTCGGCGTCACCGTGTCGGGCATGCACAAGGTCAACGGCGACGACGACGACAACGGACCGTTCTCCGACAACGACCCGTTCTTCCGCTTCTTCCACGGCATCCCCGGGCTGCGCATGCCGCCGCAGGGTCGCGTGCCGTTCCGCGGCCTGGGCTCGGGCTTCATCGTCAGCCCCGATGGGCTGATCCTCACCAACGCGCACGTGGTGCGCGATGCCAAGCAGGTGACCGTCAAGCTGAAGGACCGCCGCGAGTTCAGCGCCAAGGTGCTGGGCAGCGACACCGCGACCGACATCGCGGTGCTGAAGATCGATGCCAAGAATCTGCCCACCGTCGCGCTCGGCGACCCCAAGAATGTGCAGGTCGGCGACTGGGTGCTGGCGATCGGCGCGCCGTACGGCTTCTCGCAGACGGCCACGCAGGGCATCGTCAGCGCCAAGGGCCGCTCGCTGCCGGGCGACAGCGTGGTGCCTTTCATCCAGACCGACGCCGCGGTCAACCCCGGCAACTCCGGCGGCCCGCTGTTCGACGCCGAAGGCCGCGTGATCGGCATCAACGCCCAGATCTACTCGCAAAGCGGCGGCTTCCAGGGGCTGGCGTTCTCGATCCCGATCGACGTGGCGCTGCGCGTAAAGGACCAGATCGTCGCCCAGGGCCACGTCGACCACGCGCGCATGGGCGTCACGCTGCAGGATCTGTCGGCGCCGCTGGCCGAATCGTTCGGCCTGAAGTCGCCCGACGGCGCGCTCGTCGCCAGCGTGATGCCCGGCAGCGCCGCCGCCAAGGCCGAGCTGAAGCCCGGCGACGTGATCACCACGGCCGACGGCAAGCCCGTTCACACCGCGGGCGACGTGTCGCACCTCGTCGGCGCCGCCAAGCCCGGCGACAAGCTGGCGCTCACCGTGTGGCGCAACAAGAGCGAGCACGACGTGACGGTGGTGCTCGGCAAGGCCGAGGAGGACAACACCAAGCCGATGGCCCAGGCCGAAGGCGGTGCGCTCGGCCTGGCGGTGCGGCCGCTGCAGCGCGACGAGATGCGCAGCGCCGGCGTCGACCATGGCCTGCTCGTCGAGCGCAGCGGCGGCGCCGCAGCGCAGGCGGGCATCCAGCCCGGCGACGTGGTGCTCGCGCTCAACGGCAAGCCGGTGAGCAACGTCGAACAGGTGCGCGAGGCGCTGCAGAAGCACCCGAAGCACGTGGCGCTGCTGATCGACCGCGACGGCCAGCGCATCTTCGTGCCGGTGGACCTCGGTTGATCGAGCCCGGCACGACTCAACGCGGCGCATTCGAACAACGATCGCGCCGCACCTCTCCCGCGAAGAAAGGACTCATCATGAACAAGCAAACCCTGATCGCACTGGCCGCGTGCGCGGTCGCGCTCGGCTGCACGGCGGCGCGTGCCGACACGATGCAGGCCGAACTCAACCACCATGCGGCGCAGACGC
>DASURM010000430.1:0-7731 GCA_036280035.1 Burkholderiaceae bacterium
GCCCCGACCACGCTTGCGCGGTCGCGCTCGATTCCGGAAACTTGACCGCAGTCAAGCGCACCCGGCAAAGCCACCGCGGAGAATTTTCGAGGCAGGCTGCGGCGCTACTCGACTTCGCCGCTCGAACGACGCCAAACGCAACGGAGACGAACCATGGCATACGACAAGGCCGCCGTGAGGCAGATCATCGACCGCGTGCGCGCCGACAAACGCACTGCGCTGACGGCCCCCGAAGGCAAGCTGGTGTGCGACGCCTACGGCATCGCCGTGCCGCAGGAGGGAGTGGCCCATTCGGCCGCCGAGGCGAGCGCGCTGGCGCAGAAGATGGGCGGCCAGGTGGTGCTGAAGATCGTGTCGCCCGACATCCTGCACAAGACCGAGGCCGGCGGCGTGCTGGTGGGCTTGAAGAGCGCCGACGAGGTCGCCAAGGGCTACGACACGATCCTCGCCAACGCCAGAAAGTACAAGGCCGACGCGAAGATCGTCGGCGTGCAGGTGCAGCAGATGCTTGGGCAAGGGCAGGAGGTGATCGTCGGCGCGGTCACCGACGGCAGCTTCGGCAAGCTGGTGGCATTCGGCCTCGGCGGCGTGCTGGTCGAGGTGCTGAAAGACGTCACCTTCCGCCTGGCCCCGGCCACCACCAGCGACGCGCTGTCGATGCTCGACGGCATCGCTGCAGCCGAAATGCTGAAGGGCGTGCGCGGCGCCGAGCCGGTGAACCGCGAGGCGCTGGCCGGCTTGATCGTGCGCGTGAGCGAACTGGTGAACGACTTCCCCGAGATCGCCGAGATGGATCTCAACCCGGTGTTCGCCACGCCTCAGGGCGCGACCGCGGCCGACGTGCGCATCGTCTGCGACTTCGCTCCGGCCGAGCCGCGCTGGCGGCCGTCGCAGCAGGAGATCGTGACCGCGATGAACCGCATCATGAAGCCGAGATCGGTGGCGGTGATCGGTGCGTCGGCCGAAGACGGCAAGATCGGCAACTCGGTGATGAAGAACCTCATCAACGGCGGCTACAAGGGCCAGATCCTGCCGATCCACCCGAAGGCGAGCGAGATCCTCGGCTACAAGGCCTACCCGAGCGTGAAAGACGTGCCTGGCGAGGTCGACGTCGCGGTGTTCGCGATCCCCGCCAAGTTCGTCGCCCGCGCGCTCGTCGAGTGCGGCGAGAAGAAGATCCCCGGCGCGGTGCTGATCCCGTCGGGATTCGCCGAGACCGGCAACGTCGAGGGCCAGAAGGAGATCCAGGCCATCGGCCGCAAGTACAACGTGCGGCTGATGGGTCCCAACATCTACGGCTTCTACTACACGCACTCCAACCTGTGCGCCACCTTCTGCACCGCCTACGACGTCAAGGGCTCGGTGGCGCTGTCGTCGCAGTCGGGCGGCATCGGCATGGCGATCATCGGCTTCAGCCGCTCGGCCAAGATGGGCGTGTCGGCGATCGTCGGGCTAGGCAACAAGAGCGACATCGACGAGGACGACCTGCTCACCTTCTTCGAGCAGGACGACAACACGCAGGTGATCGCGCAGCACTGCGAGGACCTGAAAGACGGCCGCGCCTTCGCCGAGGTGGCCAAGCGCGTGTCGAAGAAGAAGCCGGTGATCGTGCTGAAAGCCGGCCGCACGGCGGCAGGTGCCAAGGCCGCCAGCTCGCACACCGCGGCGCTGGCCGGCAACGACAAGGTCTACGAAGACGTGCTGGCGCAAAGCGGCGTTATCCGCGCGCGCAGCTTGCGCGACCTGCTCGACTTCGCGCGCGGCGTGCCGGTGCTGCCCACGCCCAAGGGCGAGAACGTGGTCATCATCACCGGCGCCGGCGGCTCGGGCGTGCTGCTGTCGGACGCCTGCGTCGACAACGGCCTGCAGCTCATGGCGATGCCGCCCGACCTCGACGCGGCGTTCCGCAAGTTCATCCCGCCGTTCGGCGCCGCCGGCAACCCGGTGGACATCACCGGCGGCGAGCCGCCTACCACCTACAAGAACACCGTGAAGCTCGGCCTGTCGGACCCGCGCATCCACTCGCTGATCCTCGGCTACTGGCACACGATCATCACGCCGCCGATGGTGTTCGCCAAGCTGATCGTCGAGGTCAAGCAGGAGATGGAGGCCCAGGGCATCGAGAAGCCGATGGTCGCCTCGCTCGCCGGCGATGTGCAGGTCGAGGAGGCCGCCGAGTACCTGTACCAGCACGGCGTGCCGGCGTATGCCTACTCCACCGAGATCCCGGTGGCGGTGCTGGGCGCCAAGTACAAGTGGGCGCGCGGGGCGGGGTTGCTCTGAACCCGGCGGGCGCTCCTCGACACGCGGGGCTTGACCTTCCCACGATGGGAGGGTCGATAGTGCGCTCATCGACAACCCAAGGAGCCCGGTGATGCTCGCCTACAAGATCGAAGACATGACGTGCGGCCACTGTGCCAGCACCATCACGCGCGCGGTGCGCGACGTCGACGCCGGCGCGAAGCTCGAAGTGGACATCGGAGCGCACCTGGTGCGCATCGAGCCGGCCAGCGCCGATGCGGCCGAGTTCACCCGGGCGATCACCGAAGCCGGCTACACGCCGGTGCAGGTGACCGAGGCGCCGGCCCCGCTACCGGGTGCCGCGGGTTGCGGCTGCGGCAGCTGATCGACGAACCCTTCGAGCGGGGCTCGCGCTCCGCTACCGCAGCCCCAGCTTGAACGCGATCATCGCGCGCAGCTTGCCGGGCACCACCGGCTTGACCAGCAGGTGGAAGTCGTGCTCGCCGGCTTCGCGCTCGTGGGTCGACAGCACGCTGCCGGTCACGACGATCGCAGGGATCGCGCGGCCGGCCATCTCGCGCAGCGCGCGGATCGCCTCGACGCCGGTGTGCCCCGACTCGAGCCGGTAGTCGGCGATGATCAGGTCGGGTTCGAGCATCGACGGCTCGGCCGCCTGCGCCCAGCGCTGGCACGCCTGCAGGCTGTCGAACGAGATCACGCTCGCGCCCCAGCTCTCGAGCAGCACCTCGAGCCCGCTCTTGACCGCGGGGTCGTCCTCGATCATCACCACCAGCCGGCGCTCGAGCGTCAGCCCTGCCGGCGCGCTCGAGCGCGCCGCGGGCTCGGCGGCCGGCCGGGCGCGGCCCAGCGGCAGCTCGAGCGTGAACACCGTGCCGCGGCCAGCCTGGGAGCGCAGCGTCAGCGGCGCGCCCATCAGCGCCGACAGGCGCCGCACGATCGCGAGCCCCAGCCCGAGGCCCTTGCGCTGGTGCGGGTCGCGGGCGACGCCGGCGTCGTGCAGCTGCACGAACTCGTCGAACACGCGCTCGCGATCGCCCTCGCGGATGCCGACGCCGCTGTCCCACACCTGCAGCAGCAGCTTCGGGCCGCGCGAGCGCGCGCACACCAGCACGCCGCCGTCGTTGGTGTAGCGGATCGCGTTGGCGGTCAGGTTGCGCACGATGCGCTCGACCAGCAGCGGGTCTGCATAGGCGTGGCGATGGCCGCCGCGCACCGCGAGCTGCAGCCCCTTCTCGAAGGCGATCGGCTCGAAGTGCAGCTTGATCTTGCGGAACACCTCGTCGAGCTGGAAGTCGGTGGGTCGCGCCTCGACGCCGCCGCTGTCGATCTTGGTGATGTCGAGCAGCTCGGAGAACAGCCCATCGAGCGCGTCGACGCTGCCGTTGATGCTGTTGATGAGCTGGATCGTCTCGTCGTCGCGGCCGACCGGCCGCACCCCGGGCCCCGGGGCGGCCGATCCGCCTGGCGCTGTTTTCTGCCGCAGCGCCTCGGCGAACAGCCCCAGCGCGTGCAGCGGCTGGCGCAGGTCGTGGCTGGCGGCGGCGAAGAACTGCGTCTTCGCGCGGTTGGCGAGTTCGGCCTCGCGGCGGGCTGCCTCGGCCACCGCGGTCTCGGTGCGCAGTTGCGCGGCCAGTCGCTGTGCGCGCGCCTTCAACTCGACCAGCTCGCCGAAGCTGTCGCGGTAGTTGCGCCCGAGCCGCACCGTCATCGCCAGGATCAGCACCGCCACCGCGGCCAGGCCCTGGCTGCCGGGGCCGCCGACCTGCCACACCTTGACGATGGTGGGCACCAGGCTCAGCCCGATGTAGGCGAAGAAGATCGTGCGCTGCCAGCCCAACAACGGCGTCGAGCCGACACAGAAGGCGTAGATCACCAGCACCATCGCCAATTGGTGCAGCGGCTCGCCGCGACCGTAGAACAACCACGCCGCCGCGCCCCACAGCGCGCCCGAGGCCAGCGTACCGGCGTTCCACGCGCGCAGCCAGCCCAGGCTCGCCGCGTCGTCGCTCGGCGCCGCACGGCTGTACGACCACGCCGTCCACGCGCGGGCGGCGATCACCAGCACGAAGACGGTGGCCCAACCGCCGAGCACCACCGCATCGACGCTGCCGTGGAACAGCACGACGAACATCACCGCTGCCAGCATGTAGCTCAGGTTGCTGGTGGTGGCGTACGAGTAGAGCGCGTGCACGCGGTCGGTCAGCGCGCCGGGGGCGGCTAGCGCGGCGGCGAGCGGGCCCGCCGCCTCGGCGGTCGCCGTCGCGGGGGGCGATGCCGCGACCGTGGCGGCGCGGTCTGCGGGTGTAGCCATGGCCGGCGCTAGCGCTGCGAAGTCGTGCGCCAGGCGGCGAGGCCCGGGTTGGCCTGCGTCATCTGGCTCACCGCGAGCACCGCCTGCGTGCGCGAGCTGACGCCCAGCGCGCGCAGCACCGCAGCCACGTGGTCCTTGACGGTTTCGACCGACAGCGACAGCTCGCGCGCGATCAGCTTGTTGGGCATGCCCTTGAGCAGCAGCGCCAGCACCTCGGCCTGGCGCGGCGTGAGGCCGAACGATTCGAGGCTGCGCACCTTCTGCGCCGGCTCGGGTGCAGGCAGCGGCTGGTCGGGCGGCGCCGCGCGCATCACCGCGGGCACGGTGTCGCCGCCGGGCGGCGGCGGCGGCAGCCCGAGCATCATCGGCGGGATGTAGACACCGCCGGACATCACCATGCGCAGCGCCTCGAACAGGTCGCGGTTCGACGCCCGCTTGGGCACGAAGCCCATCGCCCCCATGTCGATGGCGCGGATCACGTCGACCTGGCGCTCGGTGGCCGACACCACCACCACCGGCAGCGCCGGGTACTGCGCGCGCACCTCGGCCAGCAGCGCGAAGCCGTCTTCGGCGCCGAGGCCGAGATCCATCAGCGCGAGGTCGAAGCTGGCGTCGCGCTGCAGCGCCGCGCGCGCCTCCTCGGCGCTGGCCACGCCGAACACGCTGACGTCGTCGCCGAGGCCCTGGATCACCGCCTGCAGCGCGCTCAGGATCAGCGGATGGTCATCGACCAGCAGCACCTTCATCGCTTCACCTCGCCGCCCGGAATGCTATCCGCAAGACGGCGCCCTCGCCATGCGGAGGAGTCAAACATACCGGCGCGCGACGCTCTCGGCCACGCAAACCGGCTTGTCGCCGCTCTCGCGCTCCATCGTCACCTCGGTCACCAGTTGCGCGCCGCCGTCCAGCGGCTCGTAGGCGAGCAGCTTCAGACGCGCGCGGATGCGGCTGTCCGAAGGCACGGGCGCGGGGAAGCGCACGCGGTTGAGCCCGTAGTTCACGCTCATGCGCACGTCGGCGATCTCGAGCGCCGACTGTGCCAGCCGGGGCAGCAGCGACAACGTGAGGAAGCCGTGCGCCACCGTGGTGCCGAAGGGCCCCTTGGCGGCGCGCTCGCGGTCGACGTGGATCCACTGGTGGTCGCCGGTGGCCTCGGCGAACTTGTCGATCATCGACTGGTCGACGGTGACCCAGTCGCCGACGGCGAGCTCTTCGCCGACGCGCGTCTGCAGGCTCGCGAGCGTGGGAATGCGGATCATGCGCGATCGAGCCACTTCACCAGCGGCTGCCATTGCTCGAGGTCGCGCTCGACGCGGCTCGGCGTCACGTCCCACAGCGTGAGGCCGCGCGCGGCCACGTGCACGTAGTTCTGGGTGTCGCGCAGGTAGCCCAGCACCGGCAGCTTCAGCGTCGCCACGAACTGGTGCAGTTGATCGTTGGAGATGGTGTGCTCCTTGACGCGCATGCCCACCAGCGCCAGCTCGACGTCGCCGCCGCGCTTGTGCGCGCGCAGCGCGTTGACGAAGGCATGCGTCGCCTGGATGTCGAACAGGCTCGGCTGCAGCGGGATCAGCACGCGCTCGGCGATGCGCATCATCGTGTCGAGCTTCTTGTCGTGCAGGCCGGCGGGCGTGTCGAGCACCACGTGCGTCACGCCCCGGGGCACCTTGAGCGTCGACTCGCCGAGCACCTCCCAGCCCTCGATGCGCGGCGCCGCCGCGGGGCGCAGCGCCAGCCACTGCCGCGACGACTGCTGGCGGTCGATGTCGCCCAGCATCACGGCATGGCCCTGGCGCGCGTAAAGGCCCGCGATGTTGGTGGCCAACGTGCTCTTGCCGACCCCGCCCTTGGGGTTGGCGACGACGATCACCGGCATGCAATCCCTCCTCGCGAAGAAACGCCGTCTCGCCGCGGCTTGGGCGGCCTTCGGCGGCAATGGTAGCCGGGCGATGCGCGGCGCCGTCACCGGGCAAACCACGGCACACTCGTGCACACTTGGCCGATGCCCGACATCCTGCTGCTGCTCGCGCACCCCGATCTGGCGCACTCGCGCGTGCATGCGGCACTGCGGCGCGCGCTCGCGCGCGAGGGTGAACGATGGGAACTGCGCGACCTGTACGCGCTGTATCCCGACTACGACATCGACGTCGCCGCCGAGCAGGCGGCGCTGCAGCGCGCGCGGCTGGTGGTGTGGCTGCACCCGCTGCACTGGTACGGCATGCCGCCGCTGCTCAAGCTGTGGCTCGACGAGGTGTTCGCCTATGGCTGGGCCTACGGCCCGGGCGGCACGCAACTGGCGGGCAGGGATTTGTGGCTCGTGGTCTCCACCGGCGGCACCGAAGAATCGTATCGGCCCGACGGGCACAACCGCTTCTTCGTCGATGCGTTCTGGCCGCCGTACGAACAGACCGCGCAACTGGCGGGCATGCGCTTCCTGCCGCCGCTGGTGCTGCACGGCGCGCACCGGGCGACTCGCGCCGAGATCGCCGCGCACGTGGACACACTGGTCGACCACCTGCGCCGCTGGCCCGACTGGCCCGAGATCGCCGACCTGCGGTCGTGCATCCAGGGCGAGGCGCCCGCGGGCGAACGCCCGCCTGTGGTCGATGCCGGCGAGCGCCCGCCTGCCGACGCCGCCGACGAGCCGCTGGCCGCTACCGCACGATGACGAGTTGCATGCGGCCGAACTGCCCAATGACGAGCCGCACATGCCGCCTTGGCTGACGCTCGGCCTGGTGTACCTCGCCGCGGCGGTGATCGCGGTGCCGCTGGCGCGCTTTCTCGGCCTGGGGTCGATCATCGGCTACCTCGGCGCCGGCGTTGCGATCGGGCCGTTCGGCCTCGGGCTGGTCAGCGATCCGCAGTCGATGCTGCACTTTGCCGAATTCGGCGTCGTGCTGATGCTGTTTCTCGTCGGACTCGAGCTCGAGCCGCGCCGGCTGTGGGCGATGCGCTTGGCCGTCTTCGGCTGGGGCAGCGCGCAACTCGTCGGCTCGACCCTGCTGATGCTGGGCGTGGGCGTGCTCGCCGGCGTGCCGTGGCGCCTGGCGCTGGTGGCCTCGCTCGGCCTGGCGATGTCGTCGACCGCGATCGGCCTGGCGGTGCTGGCCGAGCGCAACCTCGGCAACACCACCGCCGGCCAGGGCGTGCTCTCGGTG
>DASURM010000431.1:0-2947 GCA_036280035.1 Burkholderiaceae bacterium
TCACCGGGGTCGGAGCGCCGCGGGCCTCGCGGATCCTCGGCTTGCGGCGGTGGCGCCGGCGCGCGCACCGCAGGGGGCGCGGCAGGCCTCGCCGGCGCGACTTGGGCCGGCCCCGAAGGCTGCGTCGGTGGCATGGTGCGCGGCGTGGGCGACGTTCCATGGTCGCCCGACTGCGGCGGTCTTTGGCCTCGCGGTGCAATCGTCGCTCGCGGCGGTTCGGGCGTCACCGTGGTCGACGGACGAGGTGTGCGCGGCGCGCGCCGCCAATCCGCTCCGCTGTGCGGCGGTGCCATCACGGCGGGCGTTGGCGAGCGGCCGGGCGGACGCGACGGCATCGCCGTGCCCGGCACCGCGATCGGCCGCGCGACGCCCGGCGGCGGCACCAACGTGCGCGTCGGCTGCGTCGCGAAGCTGTGGCGGATGCCGGGGTCCACCTGCGCGACCACCGGAGCGACCGGGCGCCGTGGCACCAGTTCGCGGCCGGGCACGACGCTGACCGCACCGGCCACGCCCTGGTTGGCATACAGCGCCGCTGCCGCCGGCGGGCGGCGCGGCGTGCCGGGCGGGAACATCCTCATCTGGCCCGCGTTGACCGCGCGCCAATAGCCGCCGCCGTGGCGGTAGTGCGGGTAGTACGGCTCGCGCGGCGCCAGCGGTACCCAACCGACGTAGGGCCACGGTCCGTGGCCCGGCGCCGCGGTGCCGACCCATGCCACCAGCGCCGGCGAATACACCGGCCGCAGCACGCGCTGGCCAGGTGCCCAGCACCAGCGCCCGCCGAAGTGGACCCAGCGCCCGTAGTGGAACGGCGCGAAGCCCCAAGGCGCCTGGTCGACCCAGCTCCAGCCCCACGGACGCACCCATGCCCAGTGGCCGTAGCGATAGGGTGCCCAGCCGGCGACCACGGTGGTCGGGATCCACAGCGGGCCATAGTCGGACGTGGTCTCCCAGCTGCCATAGCGATCCAGGTCCTCGGCCCCGGTCATCTCGGGTGACACGTAGGGGGACACGGCAACGCGATCGTCCTCGCGATCGGCACGCGCGGCCCAATCGGCGAAGTCGTCGTTCGACGGGTCGCGCCAACTGTAGTGGGTGGCATTCTTGTCGCCCTCGCGCCACAGCTCGGCGCTGCGTCCGGCCGGAATGTCGAGCGCGCTGTCGTCGCCGTCGAAGTGCAGGTCGCCCTGCCATGCGGTGGCGAGGTTGCCGTCGTCGCGGCGATCGACGCGGAAATAGCCTGGGCCTTGCAACCAGAAGCGCCCCATCGCACTGGTCAGCTGAACCTGACTCGCCACCTCGGGCGAACGCACTCGCACGGCGACGCTGCCGTCGTGCAGGACCAGTTCGATGCGTTGATCGTCCAGGCGCGTGATCTCGAGCTCGCTGCCGCCGGCCAGCCGCACGGCGGTCGAGCCGATGCGCAACTCGAGCCGTGCGCCGTCGTCCACGGCGATCCGGGCACCTGTGGTCAGCGGCCGGTTGCGCTCGAGGGTGACCCATTCACCGGCGTCGGCGTCGAAGAACCACGATTGGCCCTGCCCTTCGGTGACGCGGCCGACGCGGCCCGGCGGATCGTCTTGCGCCCAGGCCGGCACGGCGAGCGCCGCCATCACGCACCACAGCAGCCGCGCCAGCCACGCCCCCGAGCGGCCGGCGCCGCGGGTCTTGGCCAGGAGCGGGGTCGCTGCCATGTCTGCTTCAACGCTGGCCGGCAGCGGTTCGCCGACCGGCCGTACCGCCCGAAGTGTCAAGAAGCGTGAAGCCGCCATGGTTGCAGCGGGGCCATCGCCTGCGAAGGTGCGGCGAGCGCCGAGGTCAGTCGTCGCCGGCGTCGTCGAGGTCGGGAAACAGCACGCTGGTGAAGCCCAGCTGCCTGAGGTCGCGCATGCGCGTGGGGTACAGGCGGCCGATCAGGTGATCGCACTCGTGCTGCACCACCCGCGCGTGGAAGCCTTCGGCCTCGCGCTCGATCGGATGGCCATCGGCATCGAACCCGGTGTATCGGATGCGCGCGTGGCGCGGCACGACGCCGCGCAAGCCCGGTACCGACAGGCAACCTTCCCAGCCTTCTTCCATCGCATCGCCGAGCGGCGTGATGGTCGGGTTGATCAGCACGGTCTGCGGCACCGGGGGGGGCGTCGGGATAGCGGTCGGTGTGCTCGACGCCGAAGATGACCAGTTGCAGATCCTCGCCGACCTGCGGTGCGGCCAGCCCGGCACCGCGCGCCGCGGCCATGGTGTCGAACAGGTCGTCGATCAGCGCGCGCAAGCCCGACGTGCCGAATTCGCGCACCGGCTGAGCGACGCGCAGCAGGCGCGGATCGCCCATCTTCAGGATCTCTCGGATTGCCATGTTCGCTCTCGATCAAGCGCGGATGGACGCCATGCTACGCAATCGCGCGGACCTCAAGCCTCGAGCAGTGCACGCAGCGCGGCTTCGTCGACCACGCTGACGCCCAGTTCGTGCGCCTTGTCGAGCTTGCTGCCCGCCTCGGCGCCCGCCACCACGTAGTCGGTCTTCTTCGATACCGAGCCGCTCACCCTGCCGCCGGCCGCTTCGATCGCCGCCTTGGCCTCGTCGCGGCTCCAATGGGGCAGCGTGCCGGTCAGCACGAAGGTCTTGCCGGCCAGCGGCTGCGGTATCGCGGGCGCCGCCATGCCGTCGTGCTCGGGCCAGTGCACGCCGGCGCCGCGCAGTTGCTCGACCACTTCGCGGTTGTGCGGCTGCTCGAAGAACGTGTGAATGCTCTGCGCCACCACCGGGCCGACATCGTTCACTTCGAGCAACTGCTCGATCGACGCGTCGAGGATCGGATCGAGCCGCCCGAAGTGCCGCGCCAGATCCTTCGCGGTCGATTCGCCGACATGGCGGATGCCGAGCGCGAAGAGGAAGCGCGCCAGCGTCGCATCCTTGCTGCGCTCGAGCGCGGCCACCAGGTTGGAGGCG
>DASURM010000432.1:0-10546 GCA_036280035.1 Burkholderiaceae bacterium
CGCAGCGCATAGGCCGAAGCGGCAGCGTCGAAACCGCGCCCCGGGGCACCGCCGTAGACCAGCCAGTCGCCGACGAAGCGGTTCTGCACCGCGTGGCCCTGCACGGCCGGCATGCGGCGATAGTGCTCACGCTGGGCCGCACCGCGGCCGTCGCCGAACTCGGCGAGCGGCACGCGCAACAGCGCCATCGAGCCGGCGGTCGACTCGCTGCCCAACATGCTCTCGCCGCGGCCGGACTCGCGCAGCAGCACGTTCAGGTGGTCGCCCTCTTCCAGGAACGAGAGCTGGTCGATCGGCACGCCGGCGGTCTTCAGGGCGCTGGGGGCGCTGCCGTCGAGCGGCAGCCGGAACACGGCCGATAGGGCACGCGGAGGCTCGGGGCGCTGGCCCGGCATCAAGGACGCGCGGCGCCAAGCGCTGGTCCACAACTAGACCGAGCCCTGCGACACGTAGAACACCCGGCCCGCCGGCCCCAGCACCGCGGTGGATTCGCAGCGCAGATCGTCGCCATCGAGTTCGCAGGTGGTCACCGTGTGCAGTGCCAGCGGCTCGCCGGGCTCGAATTCGTCGTCGGCGCGGTAAATGCGTGTGGCTGGCAGGATGCGCTTGAAGCCCGCAGCATCCACCTCGCCGTGCCAGCGCCGCCACGCCGGGAACTGCAGCCACGGCTGGGCGTCCCAAGGCGACAGCAGCGTCGGCGCGTAGAAGATCAGCTTGCGGCCGATCAGCCGGCTGGCGTAGTTGCGCGAGCTGTAGTAGTCGAACGAGCGCAGGTGGTGCGTCGCGCGGTACGCGAGGCTGCCGTCGCCACCGAGTTCGAACAGGCCGATCTCGGTGCCGCCGCGCGCATACGAGTAGCCGATCACGACCACGTCGCGGCCCGACACCAGCAGTTCGTCGTACCAGGCGCCCTGCGGGTTGGAGCCGGGCGCGTAGGCATCGACCGCGGCCACCGGCTGCAGCGTGTCGCCGCCGACGCGCACGCTGAAGAGACGCCCACGGCGCAGCACGATCAGGAAGTCGCCGGCGCGCTTGACGATGCCGCCTTCGTCGACTCCGGCGGTCTGCACGTTGGTGATCGACTCGGCCGCCGCCGAGTCGGCCGCGGGCGCCGCCGCCTTCGCGACTTCCTCCTTCATCGCCAGTCCGCCCTGCCCGAGTGCCCCCGAGCGCCGCTGCGAACCACCTTGCAGCCGCGAGCGCGCTTGCCAGCGCTCGAGCGCTTCGCGCAACTGGTTCTCGTCGAGGTAGGCCCCGAGATGACTCGCCTGGCCGCCTCGCGCCGCCGGCGCGAGGGTGCCGGCGGCCAGGGCCAGGCTGCTGGTCAACAGGGTTCGACGGTCGATTGGCATCACAGGCTCCGCTTCAGTGGTCAGTCGCCGCCCTGGGGTCACCGTGCACATGGTGCGGGTCGATTCCGGGCCGGCTGAGGCGTTGAACGAACCACTCTCGTCGGCGGGGTTAAGGAGCGCCGGCTCCGAGTGTGCCGAAAGCAACAGAAAGCGTATTGCGAGCCATTCGCGTTTAGATTACAGTTGCGAACCAACGCATCGCTACCGAGCCGCCCGAGATGATCGTCTGCCTCTGCCACCGGATCTCCGATCGCGATATCGAGCGCGCCGTGGCCGGCGGCGTGCGCTGCTTCGAGCAGTTGCAGGACGAAACCTGCGTGGCGTCGTCGTGCGGCTGCTGCCACGACTGCGCACGCGAAGTCTTCGATGCGGCGGTGGCCTCGCCGAGCCCGCGCCGCGCCCCACTGGCCAGGATGGTCGCCGCCGTCACCCCATGAGGGGCCGCCGCGCCGCCGGTGTCGGCGCGGCTGCGTTGACCCTGGCACTGCTCGGCTGCGGCGGCGGGACGGCCGACGACGACGCGCCCGCCGCCACCGCGCTGTCCGACCAAGCCGCACTGGGCGAGCGCATCTTTCATGACGTCTCGCTGTCGGTCTCGGGCCGGCAATCGTGCGGCACCTGCCACGTCGAGAGCCACGCCCACGCGCCCGACAACGCGCTGCCGGCGCAGTTCGGCGGGCCGGCGATGGACCGGCAAGGCGGCCGCAGCACGCCCTCGGTGCGCTACCTGGCGTTCAACACCGCGTTCTTCTTCGACGGCGAGGGCACGCCGACCGGCGGCTTCTTCTGGGACGGGCGCGCCGCGTCGCTGCAGGCGCAGGCGCACGGGCCGTTCCTCAACCCGGTTGAGATGGCCAACAGCGACGCCGCCGACGTGGTCGCCAAGCTGGCGCGCGCGCCGTACGTGGAGGAGTTCAAGCGCCTCTACGGGGCCGACATCCTGTCGCGCCCGGGCGACGCCTTCGACCGCATGGCCCTCGCCCTGCAGCGCTACCAGCTCGAAGACATCGAGTTCCGCGGCTTCACCAGCAAGTACGACGAGTTCCTGCGCGGCCGCGCACCGCTCAGCGCGCAGGAGCAACGCGGCCTGGCGCTGTTCAACTCGCCGGCCAAGGGCAACTGCGCAGCCTGCCATCCGTCGGCCAGGGCCGCCGACGGCAGCCTGCCGCTGTTCACCGACTTCACCTACGACAACCTGGGCCTGCCGCGCAACATGGCGCTGGCGCGCAACGCCGACCCGACCTATTTCGACCTCGGGCTGTGCGCGCGCGCCGGCGGCGACCTCGCCGCGCGCACCGACCTGTGTGGCGCCTTCAAGGTGCCGTCGCTGCGCAACGTGGCGCGGCGCCAGATGCTGTTTCACAACGGCGCGTTCAGCTCGCTGAAGGACGCCATCACCTTCTACGTGCAGCGCGACACCAACCCCGAGAAGTGGTACCCGCGCAAGGCCGACGGCAGCATCGACAAGTTCAACGACCTGCCGGCGGCCTACAAGGCCAACGTCAACACCACCGAGGCACCGTACAACCGACGGCTCGGCGAGGTGCCGGCGTTGAGCGATACCGAGATCGACGATGTCATCGCCTTCCTGCAGACGCTGAGCGACGGCTACGTGCCGTGACGGCGGCAAAGACCCGACCCATGCACCCCACGACAAGGACGAGGAGCAACGTGCCAAGCCTGCGATCGACCCGCATCGCCACCGCCCTCGCGCTCGCCCTCGGGGGCAGCGCCGTCTTCGCGCAGACGCCCACCGAAGCCGAGCTGGCGCGCAAGCTCGACCAGCTGGCCGCCGAGCTGGCCGCCGTGAAGGCGCAGCTGGCGACGCTGCAACAGCAGCGCGCCGCGCAGGCGTCGCCGGCACCGACAACCGCTGCGCCGGCAGCCGCAGCCGTTGCGCCGGCACCGACAACCGCGGCCGCACCGGCCGCGCCCGTTGGGCCGGCCACCGTGTTCTCGGGCTATGCCGAGCTGAACTACAACCGGCCGACCGACAAGCCCGAGAACGCGCAGGCCGACCTGCGGCGCTTCGTGCTCGGGCTGCAGCACCGGTTCAGCGAGACCACCAAGATGGCCGGCGAGATCGAGTTCGAACACGCGGTCAGCTCGGCCGGCGATCCCGGCGAAGTGGAGATCGAGCAGGCCTACGTCGAGCACCAGCTCGGCCCCGTGTGGGGCCTGCGCGGCGGCCTGTTCCTGGTCCCCGCCGGCCTGCTCAACGAGAACCACGAGCCCACCGCGTACTACGGCGTCGAGCGCAACTTCGTCGAGACGGCGATCATCCCGAGCACCTGGCGCGAGGGTGGCGTGCAGGTGTTCGGCCAGTTCGACAACGGCATCACGCTGCAGACGGGCCTGTCCACCGGCTTCGACCTCACCAAGTGGGACGCCACCTCGCCCGAGGGGCAGGAGTCGCCGCTCGGCTCGATCCACCAGGAGATGTCGCTGGCCAAGGCACACGACCTGTCGCTGTTCGCCGCCGCGAACTGGCGCGGCATTCCCGGCCTGCTGGTGGGCGGCAGCGTGTTCACCGGCAATGCCACGCAGGGCCAGGCCCCCACCTCGTCGCGCGTCACGTTGTGGGATGCGCACGCGCGCTGGAACCCCGGCCGCCTCGACCTGAGCGCGCTGTACGCGCGCGGCACGATCTCCAACACCGCGGCGCTCAACGCGCCGCTTGTCGGCAACCCGACGTTGATTCCGAGCGCGTTCGACGGCACCTACGTGCAGGGCGCGTACAAGGCGTGGACGCGCCAGGACTACTCGCTGACGCCGTTCGTGCGCTGGGAACGCTTCAACACCGGCAAGAGTTACGCCGACCTCGGCCCCGGGCTGACGCCGGCGCCGCTGCCCACCGAAACCGTGTGGACGGCCGGCGCCAGCTTCCAGCTCACGCCCGGTGTCGTCGTCAAGGCCGACTACCAGTGGTTCCGGGTCGCCGATCAGAGCGACCGCTTCAACCTCGGGCTGGGCTGGAGCTTCTGATGCGCGTCGCGGTCGTCGAAAGCGTGGCGGTGACGCTCGCCGTGCTGGCGCCGACGAGCGCGTTCGCGGTCGACTACCTGAGCGCCGACGAGGCGGCCAAGCTGATGTTCCCGCAGGCCGACCGCTTCGAGCTGCGCACGCTGGCGCTCGACGCCGCGCAGTTGCAGCGGCTGCAGGCCGCCGGCGTGGCACCGCGCTCGGCGCGCTGGCAGGTGCGCTTGGCGCAACGCGGCGGCGCGACGCTCGGCTACGTGGTGGTCGACGACGTGGTCGGCAAGTTCGAGCTGATCAGCTACGCGGTGGGCATCGGCAGCGATGGCGCCATCCGCCAGGTGGAGGTGCTGTCGTACCGCGAGAGCCACGGCCACGAGATCCGACTGCCGGCCTGGCGCAAGCAGTTCGTCGGCAAGGATTCGACGGCGCCGCTGCGCATCGGCGACGACATCGCCAACATCAGCGGTGCCACGCTGAGCTGCAGCCACGTCACCGAGGGCATCAAGCGCATCGTGACGGTGATCGACCTGGCGCTGCACACGGGGGCGCTGGCATGAACGGCGTGCGCCGGGCGCGGCCGCTGCTGGGTACGCTGGTCGAGGTCGGCGTCTGCGGCTCGCCTGCAGTGGCCTCGCCGATGGCTGCCTGCGATGCCGCGTTCGACGCGATCGCCGACGTGCAGCGGCAGCTCTCGCGCTTCGACGCCGGCAGCGACATCGCGCGTTTCAATGCGCTGCCGGAGGGCGGCTCGCTGCAGGTGCGCTCCGACACCGCGGTCGTGCTGCTGGCCGCGCAGCGCCTGTTCGACGACAGCGACGGCGCGTTCGACGTCTCGCTGCGCAGCGCGCGCGCGGGCTGGCAGCTGCGCGGTCGAGGGCTGCACAAGCTGCACGCGCAGGCGCGGCTCGACCTCGGCGGCATCGGCAAGGGCCATGCAGTCGACCGCGCGGTGCAGGCGCTGCTGCGCACGGGCGCCGCGAGCGGCTGGGTCAACGCCGGCGGCGACCTGCGCAGCTTCGGCGGCGCGACGCTGGCGCTCAAGCTGCGCGACGAGCGGCGCGGCGGCGTGGTCGACTTCGGCCGCCTGCGCGATGGCGCGTTCGCCACCAGCTGGTTCGGCACCGGCGCGCGCTCGCTTCTGAGCGCCCCCAGGGCCGGGCCTTGCCCGACCCGCCCCCCGCGGGGGTCAAGCAAAGTGGCAAAGCCACATTTGCTTGAGAGCGCAGCCCGCGTGTCCACGCACCTGCACGTCAGCGTCGCCGCCCCCACCTGCCTGCTGGCCGACGCGCTGACCAAGGTGGTCGCGGCGAGCGCCGACCTGCATCACCCGCTGCTGGCGCGCTGCGGCGCCCGCGCGTGGCTGCATTGAGCGCGGGATCGAGATGGCTGGGCAAGCGGCGCTTCACCTGCCACGGCACCAGCTCGTGCTGGTGCACGCCACCGGCTGGCTGCTGCTGGCCACCGGCGTGGCCTGGCTCGGCCTGCACTATCTGGTCGGCGCCGGCGCGGGCCAGCTGCCGCATCCGCTGGAGGCGTGGATGATCCGCCTGCACGCGCTGGCCGCCTGGGTGGCCGCGTTCACGCTCGGCGGTATCGCGGCCAACCACGTGCCGCGCGGCTGGCACAGCACGCTGCGCCGGCGCACGCCGGTTCAGCGCCGGCTCGGCGTCGTGCTCGGCGTGCTGGCACTCGCGCTGCTGGCCAGCGGCTATGCGTTGATGTACTGGATCAGCGAGCCCACGCACGAGGCCTGGGGCTGGGCGCACAGCGCGGTCGGGGTCGCGATGGCGGCGGTGCTCGTCGTGCACGGCCGCGGCACCTTCGATCGGAGGCCCGCATAAGCCTTGCGCTGCCGCCCGCAGGGGCCCGCACCGAAGCGCTTCTGGCTGCGGCGGCCGCAGCGAACTCGCCGCGCGCGCCCACCGAGGTGGCCGATGGTACGTGTTCGCGCCGCAGTGCCTGTCGACGCTGGTGGTCGTCAAACGCGAGACCAACGGCTGGCGCTACCCTCTGATCATGGCGGGGTACCTGTTCGCCTTGGCTTACGCGGCCTCGTTCGTCACCTACCGCGTCGCGCTGGCGCTGGGAGGCGGGATGTGAGCGCCGCACGGCCGCTCCGAAGGCGCTCGCTCCCCCGCGGGGGGAAGGCGCGTAGCGCCAAGGGGGCAGCATGTCGCTGCAGGGCACTGCCGTCGTGATCATCGTGTCGCTGTGCGCGCTGTACGCGGCCTGGCTGCTGATGGGGGCCACGGCACGGCGGCACGTGGTCGCCTGGCTGGCCCGAGGGCCGTGGCCGGCGGCGATGCGGCGTCGCCTCGCGCGGGCCAACCCCGCGGGCAGCGCCTGCGGCGGCTGCGACGGCTGCGATGGCGCGACGGACAAGGCCAAGCAGGCCGGGCCGGCGATCGTGCAGGTGCATCGCCACCATCCCTGAAGGCTCGCCCGCCGCAGTCGCACGACGCCCGCCGCCTGCCCTGCGGTAGCATGGCGGCCCTTCGCGGCCTGCGGGCCGCCATCGTGGAGCCCCCCGTGCTGGTCGTCTGCCTCGATCTCGAAGGCGTGCTGGTGCCCGAGATCTGGATCGCCTTCGCCGAGCGCACCGGCATCGCGGCGTTTCGCCGCACCACGCGCGACGAACCCGACTACGACAAGCTGATGCGCCAGCGCATCGCGCTGCTGCACGAGCACGGCCTCAAACTGCCCGACATCCAGCGCGTGATCGGCGGCATGCAGCCCCTGCCGGGGGCGCGCGAGTTCCTCGACGACCTGCGCGCGCGCTACCAGGTGCTGATCCTGTCGGACACGTTCTACGAGTTCGCCGACCCGCTGATGCGCCAGCTCGGCCGGCCGATGTTGTTCTGCCACCGGCTGGTGGCCGACGCCGACGGCCGCGTGGTCGACTACCGGCTGCGCCAGAGCGACCAGAAGCGCCAGGCCGTGCTGGCGCTCAAGGGGCTGAACTTCAAGGTGCTCGCCGCCGGCGACTCGTTCAACGACACCGCGATGCTCGATGCCGCCGATGCCGGGTTCTTCATCCATCCGCCGGAATCGATCGCCGCGCAGTTCCCGCAGTTCGCGGTGACGAAGTCGTTCGATGAACTGAAGGCCGCGCTCGACGCGGCGGCGCTGCGCCTGCAGCGGTAACGCCGATGGGTGCGACCACGCTCGAGCTGCTGGCGCCGGCGCGCGATGCCGACATCGGCATCGAGGCGGTCAACCACGGCGCCGACGCGGTGTACATCGGCGGGCCGGCGTTCGGCGCGCGCGACAAGGCGCCCAACGCCCTGCCCGACCTCGAACGCCTGGTGCGCCATGCGCACCGCTTTCATTCGCGCGTCTACGTCACGCTGAACACCATCCTGCGCGACGACGAGCTGGAGGCCGCGCGCCGCCAGGCGTGGGCGCTGTACGACGTGGGCGTCGACGCCCTGATCGTGCAGGACATGGGGCTGCTGCAGCTCGACCTGCCGCCGATCCAGCTGCACGCCAGCACGCAATGCGACACGCGCACGCCCGAGAAGGCGCGCTTCCTGCAGGACGTGGGCTTCTCGAAGATCATCCTGGCGCGCGAGCTGACGCTGCAGCAGATCCGCGAGGTGCGCGCGCAGGTGGATCGCGCGACGCTGGAGTTCTTCATCCACGGCGCGTTGTGCGTCGCCTACTCCGGCCAGTGCTACATCAGCCATGCACACACCGGCCGCAGCGCCAACCGCGGCAGCTGCTCGCAGGAGTGCCGCCTGCCCTACACGGTCACCGATGCGCAGGGCCGCGTGATCGCGCACGAGAAGCACGTGCTGTCGATCAAGGACAACGACCAGAGCGCCAACCTCGGCGCGCTGGTCGACGCCGGGGTGCGCAGCTTCAAGATCGAGGGGCGCTACAAGGATCTGGGGTACGTGAAGAACGTCACCGCGCACTACCGGCGGCTGCTCGATTCGCTGCTCGAGGGCCGTGGCGATCTGCGGCGTGCGTCGTCGGGCCGCACGACCTTCACCTTCGCGCCCGATCCGCAGCGCAACTTCAACCGTGGCGCCACCGGCTACTTCGTCAACGGCCGCACCGACGACCTCGGTGCCTTCGACAGCCCCAAGCATGCCGGCCTGCTGGTCGGCCACGTGGCGCGGGTGGGCGCTTCGAGCGTCGAGATCGAACTCGCCGACGACGACCTCGGGCTGGCCAATGGCGACGGCCTGACCCACCTCGACCTGCAGCACAACCTGGTGGGCTGGCAGGTCAACACGGCGCAGCGCATCGGCGGCCGCTTGTGGCGTGCCGTGCCCAACGAGCCGGTCGACTCGCTGAAAGGCCTGCGCCCCGGCACGCCGATCCACCGCAACCGCGACCTGGCATGGGATCGGCTGCTCGCGCACAAGAGCGCTGAGCGGCGCATCGGCGTCACGATGCGACTGCGCGAAACCGGCGACGGCTTCGCGCTCGACGTGTGCGACGACGATGGGGTGCACGCCGGCAGCGCGGTGGCACACGCCAGGCAGCCGGCCCGCGACGCCGCGCAGGCCCAGGCGACCACCCGCGAGCAGCTCGGCCGCCTCGGCGGCACGCTCTTCGAAGTCCGCAGCATCGAGGTCGATTTCGCGCAACCGTGGTTCGTGCCGGCCAGCGTGCTCAATGCGCTGCGGCGCGAGGCGATCGCCGCGCTCGAAGCCGCGCGCGCCTCCGCGTTGCAGCGGCTGCCGCGGGCGACCGCGGTCGAGCCGCCCGTGCCCTACCCCGGTGAGGCGCTGACCTACCTGGCCAACGTCTACAACCACGCCGCGCATGATTTCTACGTGCGGCACGGCGTGCGCATCGTCGAGGCCGCGTACGAGAGCCACCAGGCGCGCGGCGACGTGAGCCTGATGATCACCAAGCACTGCGTGCGCTGGTCGTTGAGCCTATGCCCCAAGCAGGCCAAGGGGGTGACCGGCGTGCAGGGCACGATCCGCGCCGAGCCGCTGACGATGACCAGCGGCGGCGACACCCTGACCCTGCGCTTCGACTGCAAGCCGTGCGAGATGCACGTGGTGGGGCGCATCAAGCGGCACGTGCTCGACGAAGCCCGGGCCCAGCCGATCAGCTTCTTCCGGACGCGCAAACCAGTGACCGCGTGAGCGGGCCTCGCGGCCCGAAGCTGGCTCGTCGCCCCGACGAGTGGCGGTCAGGCCGTCGGCTGCCCCACCGTCTCGAACTGCGCCGCATGCTCGCGCAGCCAGGCCCGTGCTTGCGCCTCATCCTGCTGCAACGGATGGAAGTCCGCACGCCGGTAGCGCGCCCACGGCCCGGCGAGCGCGCGCACGATGCCGCGCCGGCCGAACAGATAGCGCCAGCCCTCGACCCAGGTGCGCACACGCCAGAAGCTGCCGTCGTGCCACAGGTTGTTCACCGTCTGGCGCAGCGCGTCGCCGATGAAGTGCCAGGTGACGAGCCGGAACAGCCGCAGCCGCCACGCCTCGTTGCCGCCGAGCGCGCGGTAGAGGTCGAACGCGGTGGCGCGGTGCTCGGTCTCTTCGCTGGCGTGCCACAGCCACATCGTGGCCCACCGCGGCGCCGCGCCCCCGAGCGACGCGGCCGGGTCGCTCAGCAGGTATTCGGCGAGGATCGCGGTCAGGTGCTCGGTAGCCGCAGTGGCGCCGACCGCGGCCCGGATGTCGGCGCCCTCGAGCGTCGCAATGCGGCGCAGCGCCCTCGCCTCCCAGTGGTTCACCAGCCCCTGCTTCGTCAGGTGCGCGTTGAACAGCGAATGGATGCGCCGGTGCGTCGCCTCCTGGCCGATGAAGCCTCTCACGATCGGCTCGAAGCGCGCGCGCTCGCCCTCCGGCAGCGCCTGCATGCCGGCGCGCACCGCGTCGATGAAGAACTGCTCGCCCGACGGAAAGCTCATCGACAGCGCGTTGAACCACGCAGTGCGAAACGCATCGCCGCCGCACCAGTGCCGCTCGGGCGGCGTTTCGAGGTCGATCAGCAGGCGGCGGACGATGGGCGCGGACACGGGCGTGCTCGGTGCATGGCATGCGACCATACCATCGCGATGCCCCGCAAGTCTGCCGGCATCGCGTCACGGTGCATGATGCCGCCCCATGGTTCCGCTCTCGATCCTCGACCTCGCCCCCATCGTCGAAGGCAGCGATGCCGCCGCTGCGCTGCGCAACAGCCTCGACCTCGCCCAGCACGCCGAGCGCTGGGGCTACGCGCGCTACTGGGTGGCCGAGCACCACAAC
>DASURM010000433.1:0-6268 GCA_036280035.1 Burkholderiaceae bacterium
ACCAGGTGCGGCAGGTGGACGGTCGCAAGGTGATCAGTTACGGCACCAGCAGCTACGGCTACGACATCCGCTGCGCGCCCGAATTCAAGGTGTTCACCAACATCCACAGCACGGTGGTGGACCCGAAGAACTTCGATGAGAAGAGCTTCGTCGATTTTCACGGCCCGAGCTGCATCATTCCGCCCAACAGCTTCGCCCTGGCGCGCACGGTGGAGTACTTCCGCATTCCGCGCAACGTGCTCACGATTTGTCTCGGGAAGTCGACCTACGCACGCTGCTTTCGTGGCGACACGCGCGTCGCGTTGGTCGACGGTACCACGCCCACACTGGAAGAGATGGCGCAGCGCCACGCTCAGGGTGAGCTGTTCTGGGGCTACAGCGTCGGGCCGCACGGTCGCTTGATCGTTGCGATGCTCGACGCGCCGCGTTTCGTCGGGCGCGACTCACTGCTCGAAGTCCAGTTGGACAACGGGGAGTGGATCCGCGCGACACCCGACCACGAGTTCGTCATGCGCGATGGGCGGATGCTGCCTGCGGTGCAACTGCGCCCTGGCGATTCGCTGATGCCGCTGTACCGCCAGGCCATTCGGGGCTATGAGACGCTTTACCAGCCGCTGAACGGCCACCTGACTCCCACCCACAAACTCAGCGATGAGTGGAACGTGCGACACGGCATCTACGCCGATGCGCCGGGAACGCATCGCCACCACATCGACTTCGACCGTAGGAACAACCGGCCAGACAACCTCGAGCGGATGGACGCCGGTGCGCATGTGCGCATGCACAACGGCCAAACCTACGGTGAGTCGTTCGATCCAAGGGAACACGGTGAGGCCATCAAGGACGCGTTCGCTCGGCTTGCTATCGATCCGGAGTGGAGCGCGAGGTTCGCGGGCGCGCAACGTGATCGGGCGCTGTCATTCTGGAACGACGAACGGTACGCGTCGATTCGCCGGCAACTGGTCGACGCGAGGCGCCATCCCTCCGAGGCAACCCGCAACGCGCACCGTACGGCAATGGTTCGACACTACGCGGATGTGCGGGAGCGCGAGGCGCAGGCCAAGCGCATGCGTGCGGCCTGGGCTGCCGACGATGGCTCGCGCCGTCAACGGCAGCGTGAGATCGCCCGTGCGATCAATCTTCGGACGGAGATCGATGGCGACCGCGTTCGTGCAGCGCTCGATGAGACCGGCTCGATTCGTGGCGCCGCGCAGTTGCTGAATTGCGATCGCTCGGTGTTCCGCCGCTTTCCGGATGTCGTGGCGCAGTTTCGCGGCACGGCGCTTCCGCGCAACCACAAGGTGGTCGCCGTGCGCGAACTCACTGGCTTGCACGACGTGTACTGCCTCACCGTGCCCGAGGCAGGGAACTTCGCCCTCGAGGCCGGCGTGTTCGTCCGCAATTGCGGCATCATCGTGAACGTGACGCCGTTCGAGCCCGAGTGGGAGGGCTACGTGACGCTCGAGTTCAGCAACACCACGCCGCTGCCGGCCAAGATCTACGCCGGCGAGGGCTGCGCGCAGGTGCTGTTCTTCGAGAGCGACGAGGTCTGCGAGACGAGCTACAAGGACCGCGGCGGCAAGTACCAGGGGCAGCGCGGGGTGACGTTGCCGAAGGCGTGATCCAGGCGCACCATCGCGTGCTGCAACGCACAGCCGGGGTACGGCCATGAAGTGGGAAGGCAATGGCCAGAGCGAGAACGTCGAAGACCGGCGCGACGAGGGGCCCGCCATTGGCGGCGGTGGCTTCCGGTTCGGCGGCGGCCGCGGCATCGGGCTGGGCACGATCGCGATCGCGCTGGTCGCGGGCTGGATCTTCGGCATCAACCCGCTGACGCTGCTGGGCGTGCTGAGCGGCGGCATGCCCGAGCAGGCCACGGTGCAGCAAGGGCCCGCGCAGCGGCCGCCAGCCGACGACAAGATGGCCGCGTTCGTGTCCACCGTGCTGGCCGACACCGAAGACGTGTGGCGCGCGCAGTTCAAGGCGCAAGGCGCCAGCTACCGCGAGCCGAAGCTGGTGCTGTTTCGCGGCGCCGTGCCCACCGCGTGCGGCACCGGGCAGGCGGCGATGGGGCCGTTCTACTGCCCGGGCGACCAGAAGGTCTACATCGACCTCGCCTTCTACGAGACGATGAAGTCGCGGCTCGGCGCGCCGGGTGACTTCGCGCAGGCGTACGTGATCGCGCACGAGGTCGGCCACCACCTGCAGGCGCTGCTCGGCATCACCGAGAAGGTCGACGCGATGCGCCAGCGCGGCGGCGCCGCGCAGGCCAACGCGCTGTCGGTGCGCCTGGAGCTGCAGGCCGATTGCCTGGCCGGCGTGTGGGCCACCAACGCGCAGCGCGCGCGCCAGATTCTGGAGCAGGGCGACGTCGAAGAGGCGCTCAACGCCGCCTCGCAGATCGGCGACGACACGCTGCAGCGCCGCTCGCAGGGCACCGTGGTGCCCGAGAGCTTCACCCACGGCACCAGCGCGCAGCGCGTGGGCTGATTCAGGCGCGGCATGAACAGCGGCAGCCTGCGCGACTGCAACACGTTCGACGGCGGACGGTTGTAGGCGCGGTCGTGTGCCGCCGTCATCGGGCGTGCCGGTGACGGTGGCCGCCGACAAGCGATCCGCGTCAACGTGCTGCGGGCGTGGTCCGTTGCGCCGACCCGGCAGCCAAGGCCAGGTGCTGCTCATTCTTGTTCGCCAGCCACCACGCCAGCATCGCCGCGAAGTCGCCGCCGAAACGTTGCATCTTGAAGGCTTCGATGGCGACGCCGCAATCCATCGCCGTGCCGACATCGAGCAGGCCCTGCATTGCCGCGTAGTCGCAGCGCCAGTAGGCGCGCTCGAGCTCAGCCATCGTCGCGTGTTGCGTGCCCGCGTGCACTGCCGCTGCCGACATGACCAACACCGCCAAGCAGCGCTTCGATTTCATTGCCATCGCCGTTCTCCTCCTTGTTGAGCACGATGCTCGACCGAGCCACCGAGCCCAGGAGACGGCGCATTTTCCATGCCAACAGTTGCCTGGCCAGAAAGACAAGGCAGATCAACCACTTGTTCCCGCGGCGGCGCGGCGGCGGCCGTTCAGCCCGCCACATGCGACAGCCGGCCCGCCTCTCGCGACGGCTCAGCGCGGCTTGCGGATGCCGAGCTTGCGCAGCCGGCCGCGCAAGGTGCTGGGGTTCAGGCCGAGCGCGCGCGCCGCGCCGGCCTCACCCTCGACGACCCACTGCTTGCGCTCCAGCACGCGAGTCAGGTGGGCGCGCTCGACGCTTTCGAACGCTTCTCCGTCCGCTGCGTTGCTGGTGGCCGTTGGCGGCGAGATCGGCAGCGCCGCTTCGAGCAACCCGCCGCGCGAAACGATCAGTGCCCGCTCGACCACGTTTTCCAGCTCGCGCACGTTGCCCGGCCAATCGTAGGCGGCGGCCGCCGCCACGAACGATGGCGCGATGCCGCTCGCCTCGCGCCCAAGCCGGTGCGCCAGCCGCTGCGTCGCGTGCTCGAGCAGCGGCATGATGTCGTCGCGCCGCTCGCGCAGCGGCGGCAAGGCGATCGGGAACACATTGAGACGGTAGTACAGGTCGGCGCGAAAGCGCCCGGCCGCCACCTCGGCCTGCAGATCGCGATTGGTCGCGGCGACCAGCCGCACGTCGACGCGCAGGCTGCGCGTGCCGCCGACGCGCTCGAACTCGCGCTCCTGCAGCACGCGCAGCAGCTTGGCCTGCGCCTCGGGCGGTAGCTCGCCCACCTCATCGAGCAGCAGCGTGCCACCGTCGGCCAGCTCGAAGCGCCCGCGCCGCTGCGCCAGCGCGCCGGTGAAGGCGCCCTTTTCGTGGCCGAACAGTTCGCTCTCGACCAGCTCGCGCGGCAGCGCGGCGCAGTTGAGCTTGTCCAGCGGACGGTGGCGCCGCGCGCTCCGTTCGTGCAGCGCGCGCGCCACCAGCTCCTTGCCGGTGCCGGTTTCGCCGCTGACGAGCACCGTGCTGTCGGTGGCCGCCACCTGCGCGATCTGCTCGCGCACGCGCGCCAGCGCGGCCGAGGGTCCGATCAACGCGCCTTCGGCGTCATCGCGCGCCTGCTCGACCAGCACGCGGATCGTCGCCTTGGAGCGCCGGTGCGCCTCGATCTCGCGCTTGAGCGCCACGTGCACGCCCACGCGCGCGAGCAGTTCCTCGGCCTCGAAGGGCTTGGTCACGTAGTCGACCGCGCCCAGGCCGAAGGCGCGCACCTTCTCGAAGGCTTCCTTCAGCGCGGTCAGGAAGATCACCGGGATCGCGCGCGTGAGCTCGTCGGCCTTCAGGCGCGCGCAGGTCTCGTAGCCGTCGAGCCCGGGCATCATCACGTCGAGCAGGATCAGCTCGGGCACTTCGCGCCGCGCCAGCGCGATGGCCTGCTCGCCGCTGCGCGCGGCCACCGTGCGGTAGCCCGCGACGGCAAGCTCCTGCTCGAGCAGGTCGATGTTGAGCGGCTGGTCGTCGACGATCAGCACCGTGGCGGCCTCAGGCCTCATCGGAGCCCCTCCAGCGCAGCGGCAGGGTCAGCGTGAAGGTCGAGCCCGCGCCGAGCGCGGAATCCGCGGTCAGGTCGCCGCCCATCGCGCGCGCCAGCCTGCGCGCGATCGCCAGGCCCAGGCCGGTGCCGCCGTGTGCGCGCGTGTGGCTCGCATCGACCTGCTCGAACTCCTCGAACACGGCGTCGAGCTTGCCGGGCGGGATGCCGATGCCGGTGTCCTCGACCTCGATCGCGATCGCCCCTTCGCGCACCGCCGCGCGCAGCTCGATCGTGCCTCGCTCGGTGAACTTGGCCGCGTTGCCCAGCAGGTTGAGCACGATCTGGTGCAGCTTCTCGGCATCGACCAGCAGCGGCGGCAGATCGGGCGCCACACTTGCCTGCAGACGCACGCCGTCGGCCGCCAGTGGCTCGATGCTGCGCAGGCACTCGTCGAGCAGCGGCGCCAGCGCGATCTCGCTGGCCGTGATCTCGATGCGGCCGGCCTCGATGCGCGTGAGGTCGAGCGTCGCGTTGATCAAGCCCACGAGATGGCGTGCGCTGGCCAGGATCTTCTCCAGGTTCTCGGCCTGGCGGGGCGCGATCAGCGCGCGCGATTCGCGCAGCACGATGCGCGTGAAGCCGAGGATCGCGTTGAGCGGCGTGCGCAGCTCGTGCGACATGTTGGCCAGGAACGCGCTCTTGTGGCGGCCGGCGATCTCCAACTCGCGCGTCCTGTCGCGCAGCTCCTTGAACAGGCGCTCGTTCTCGAGCGCGATCACCGCCTGGTCGGCGAAGCTGCGCAGCAGCGCCACCAGTTTCTCATCGAATGACCCCGGCCGCGGCCGGCAGATCGCCAGCGCGCCGATCGGCACGCCGCCGCGCAACAGCGGCAGGCCGAGCGCGCTGCGCAGGCCCCAGTCGGCGCCGGCCTTGAACACATACGCGGGGTCGGCCAGCACGTCGTCGATCACGAACACGTCGCGCGTCAGCACCGCCATGCCAGCCACCGTGTCGCGCGCGGGCGGGCGCGGAAACACGGCGCGCGCCGCCGCCTCTCCGCGTGGATCGATGCCTGCGAGCGCGCCCACGCGCAGCAACTGCCCGTCGAAGGTCAGCATGTTGACGATCGACGCATCGCACAGCCGCAGTGCCGCCTGTGCGATGGTGTCGAACACCGGCTGCGCGTCGGTCGGCGAGCGCAAGGTCATGCGCCGGATGTCGCTGGTGGCCGTCTGCTGGTCCAGCGCCGCGGCGAGTTCGCGATTGCGCGCCTCGCGCTCGTTGAACAAGCGCGCGTTCTCGATCGCGATCACCGCTTGGTCGGCAAAGGTGCGCAGCAGCGCCAGTTCCTTGTCCGAGTACGCGCGCGGCGGCCGACGCATCACGTCGAGCGTGCCGATGCCGCGCGCCTGCCACACCAGCGGGGCCACCGCGACCGCGAAGTTGCCGCGCTCGCGGACCACCTCGCGGATGTAATCGGGCACGTCTGGCGCCGCCGCGAGGTCGGGCCATTGGCGCGCAGCGCCATGGCCGATCACCATCTCGCTCATCGTGCCCGCCAAGGGCCGCGGGTAGCTCGCGGGCGCCCAGTCCTTGAACCCACCGCGCCAGGCCGCCGCATTCAATCGCTCGCCCCGCTCGACCAGAAACACCCCGAGGTCGGTGGCGCCGAGCAGACGCTGGCAACCGTCGAGAATCTTTTCGAACACGGGGTTGGCGTCGGCCATCGACCCACCGATGACCTGCAGCACCTCGGCGCTCGCGCTCTGGCGTTCGAGCGCTGCCGTGG
>DASURM010000434.1:0-4468 GCA_036280035.1 Burkholderiaceae bacterium
TGGGAGACCGCGCTCCGTGTTACTGCGCGCGGTCCACGAGGCGGGCGGCGACGCCGCCCGCCTGTGTCGGACTCCGCGGAGCAGCGCGCAGCGGAGTCCCTCTTGTGACAAGGATCCGGCTCCGCCGGGCCTTGTCACACCGATCAGCCTCGCTGAGGAATTGCCGCAGGCAATTCCTCAGCGATCGATTGCCGCGGTGACCACGATCTCCACCTTCCACTGCGGCTTGGCCAGCACCGCCTGCACGGTGGCGCGCGCCGGGGCCTGGCCGGGTGCGACCCACTGCTCCCACACCGCGTTCATGATGTTGTAGTCGGCCATGTCGGCCAGGAAGATCTGCGCGCGCAGGATGCGGCTCTTGTCGCTGCCCACGCGCGCCAGCAGCGCGTCGATCGCCGCCAGCACCTCGCGCGTCTGGCTGCCGGCCTCGCGCGCGCCGCCGGTGGACACTTGACCGGCAAGGTAGACCACGCCGTTGTGCACGACCGCCTCGCTGAGGATCGGGCCGGCGTCGATGCGCTGGATCGCTGTCACGGATGCCCCTTCTTGCCGGCGTGCGCGCCGTGGTGGTGTGGCCGCTGGGCGGGCGCGGCCTTGTGGCCGAGCCTGCTCTCGGTGCCCTTCAGCAGCTTGCGGATGTTGCCGCTGTGGCGCCAGACGAGCAGCAGGCTCATCACCGCGATCGCCAGCGCGAGCGACGACGGCCCCCAGATCAGCAACTGGTAGAACGGCGCGAACGCCGCCGCGACGATCGACGCCAGCGACGAGTAGCGGAAGAACAGCGCGACGATCCCCCAGGTGGCGAGTGTCGCCAGCCCCAGCCATGGGTTGAGCGCGAGCAGCACGCCCGCCGCGGTGGCGACGCCCTTGCCGCCGGCGAAGCGGAAGAACACGGGCCACAAGTGGCCGAGGAACGCCGCCAGTCCGACGAAGGCGATCGTCGTCTCGCCCCAGCCGAAGCGCGGCGACAGCAACAGCGCGAACCACACCGGCGCGTAGCCCTTCAGCGCGTCGAGCAGCAGCGTCAGGATCGCCGCCGCACGGTGGCCCGAGCGCAGCACGTTGGTGGCGCCGGGGTTCTTCGAGCCGTAGCTGCGCGGGTCGGCCAGCCCGAAGCCGCGGCTGACGATGACGGCGAACGACAGCGAGCCGATCAGGTAGCCGACCACGACGGCCGCCAGGCTGCTCAGCATTGCTGTCGAGTTCATCAAGGTTGCATGGATCGGCCGCGAGTGTACGCGCGCCCTCCAGTCGCGGGTCGGAGCCTTGCCCGGTGGCGCGGCTCCTTCCGGCGCGGCGTCGGTACACTAAGCATCATGTCGCGCCGCCTGAACCGCAGCATCCGCTGGGGCACCTTGCTCGCGCTGGTGCTGGCCACGCTGGCACCGGGCATCGCGCACGCACTGCGAGACCTGCGCGGCGAGACGATGCCGTGGTCGGTGCTGTGCAGTGCCAGCGACGGCAAGCGCGTCGTGTTCGACGCAGCGGCCAGCGACGACGGGTCGATCGCGCGCGCGCATGCGTTCGAGCACTGCGCGTCGTGCGCGCTGCACCACGACGTCCAGGCGCCGCCGATGCCCGCGGCCACGCCGATGTTGCGGGTCGACCTCGCGCAGCCGACGCCGCAGGGGTTGCAACTGGCGCCGCAGCGGCGGCCCGAGTGGCGGCAGGCGCTCACCCGCGCCCCTCCGCAGCACGCCTAAAGGCCGAGCCCGAGAACAGCGGCGGCACGTTCGTCTCGTTCTCCCCGGGTGTGCTCTACGGCTACCTGGCGGTCCCGGTCTACCAGCACGTCAACGGCATCCAACTGATGCCCGGAACGGGCATCGCAGTCGGGCATGCCGCGTCGTTCTGAATCGTCGTCTTGTCTTTCTCACGAGGAGCAATCCATGTACCGAATCCTGCAATCCCTGCTCGCCACGGTAGCGCTGACGGCCGTCTGCACAGCGTGGAGCCAGACCACCGTCAAAGACCCCTGGGTGCGTGGCACCGTCGCGCAGCAACAGGCCAGCGGCGCCTTCATGAAGATCACCTCCGCGCAAGGCGGCAAGCTGGTGGCGGTCAGCTCGCCGGTGGCGGCGGTGGCCGAGGTGCACGAGATGGCGATGGAAGGCAACACGATGCGCATGCGCGCCATTCCTGCGCTGGAACTGCCGGCCGGCAAGACCGTCGAGTTGAAGTCGGGCGGCTACCACGTGATGCTGATGGGCCTCGAGCAGCAACTCAAGGGCGGCGACACCGTGCCGCTGACGCTGGTGATCGAGGGCAAGGACGGCAAGCGGGAGACGATCGAGGTCAAGGCGCCGGTGCGCGCACTTGGTGCCGACACGCACGGCGGCATGAAGCACTGAGGCCGGACGCAGGGCCCGGAAGGGGCCTTGCGCCTGCCTAAGGCCTGACCGCGATACAAGCGGTCAGGCTGAGGTGGCTTCTGCGCGCCTACAGCGCGCAGTGCACCGGCCTGGCGCCGAGCGCGTCGACCAGCACAGCCGGCGCGATGCCCACCAGATAGCCGCGCCGCCCGCCGTTGATCAGGATGCGCGGCAGCTCGAGCACGCTCGCCTCGACGAACACGCGCAGCGCCTTGCGCGTGCCGAACGGCGACGTGCCGCCCACCAGGTAGCCGCTGGCGCGCTGCGCCTCCTCAGCCGTGCACGGCTCGACAGCCTTGGCACCGATCTCGCGCGCCAGGTTCTTGGTGCTGACCTGGCGGTCGCCGTGCATCAGCACGATCAGCGGCTCGCCCTTGTCGTCGCGCATCACCAGCGTCTTGACCACCGCGTGCTCGTCGACACCGAGCTGGCGCGCCGACTCGGCCGTGCCGCCGCGTTCGACGTAGTCGTAGACATGCTCGCTGAACGGCACCGCGCGAGCGCGCAGCCACTCGGTGGCCGGCGTCGCGCTGACGTGCTTGTCCTTTCTGGCCATTCGTGCAGCTTCACTGCGCCGGGTCGCGGATCTCGCGCCGGATCTCGTCGATTCGCGCCAGCACGTCGGGCGAGAGCGTCGTGCCCCAGGCGTCGAGGCATTCGTCGAGCTGGGCCAGCGTCGTCACGCCCAGCAGCGTGCTGGCGACGCGCCAGTTGCCGTAGACGAACGCCAGCGCCATGCGCACGGGCGTGAGCCCCGCCTCGCGCGCCAGCGCGTTGTAGCGGCGCGCCGCCGCCAGTGTCTCTGGCCTGCCCCAGCGCTGCGTGCGCATGGCGGCAAAGCGCGCCAGCCGCCCCTGCGGGCGATCGGGGTCGGGGCCGCCGTCGTCGTACTTGCCGCTCAGCGTGCCGAAACCGAGCGGCGAGTACGCCAGCAGCGACACGCCGGTGCGGTGCATCGCCTCGTCGAGCCCGTTGTCGACCACGCGGTTGACCAGCGTATACGGGTTCTGCACGCTCACCACGCGCGCCAGGCCGTGCGTCTCGGCCACGCGGATGAACTCGGCCAGGCCCCACGGGGTCTCGTTCGACAACCCGATGTGGCGCACCTTGCCGGCGCGCACCAGCGCGCTCAGCGCCTGCAATTGATCGTGCGTCGAGGTGAAGGCGCGGTCCTTCGCCGGGTCGAAGTACAGCGCGCCGAACGACGGCGCGTTGCGGTTCGGCCAGTGGATCTGGTAGAGGTCGATCACCTCGGTGCGCAGCCGCCGCAGGCTGCCGTCGCAGGCCGCGGCGATGTCGGCCGGCGTGAGGTCGGCCGCGCCGTTGTGCACCCAGTCCATGCCGCGCGACGGCCCCGCCACCTTGGTGGCCAGCACAGCGCGTTGGCGCGCGCCGGGTCGTGCGGCGAACCATTCGCCGAGGATCGTCTCGGTGCGGGTGAAGGTCTCGCGGCGCGCCGGCACCGGGTACATCTCGGCGCTGTCGATCAGCGTCACGCCGCGCTCGAGCGCGCGGTCGAGGATCGCGAAGGCATCGGCCTGCTCCACCTGCTCGCCGAAGGTCATGGTGCCGAGGCCGACGCGGCTGACCGCGGGGCCGTCGCGGCCGAGGGTGACGTGTTCCATGCTGTGCCCCGATGAAAGGCGCGCAGTGTGCCCGAAGGCGCGGCGGCGAGCCGCGTGCGGGGTCTCGCGGCCGCTCCGGCCGCGGCCGGCGACCCCTACTCGCGCTCCGCCCGTTGCGCTTCGAGACGGCGCAGCACGGCGCGCTGCACCTTGCCGGTGGTGGTCATCGGCAGCGCGTTGATGAACTCGATCTCCTTCGGGTACTCGTACGGCGCGAGCTTGCCGCGCACGTGCGCCTGCAGCTCGGCCACCAGCTCGGCGCTGCCGCGCACGCCTTCGGCCAGCACGACGAAGGCCTTGACCAGCGCGCCGCGTTCGGCGTCGGGCTTGGGCACCACCGCAGCGTTGGCCACCGCCGGATGCTTGACCAGACAGTTCTCGACCTCGCTCGGCCCGATGCGGTAGCCCGCCGCCTTGAACATGTCGTCGCTGCGGCCCTGGTACCAGAGGTAGCCGTCGTCGTCCCTCACC
>DASURM010000435.1:0-2437 GCA_036280035.1 Burkholderiaceae bacterium
GGCCGGAAGCCTGCCGGCGTCGATCGCCACCATCGCCTCGATGCACGGCGCGGCGCCAAGCCGCAGCGGCACGGCGGTGCTGACGTGGTCGCTGGGCATTGCGCTGCTGCTGACCGCGTTGACCGTTGCGCATCGCTCGGCTTGGCGCTCGGTGGACCTGCGGCTCGAGCGCTGGCTACCGCAGCAACGCAAGCCCACGGCCACCGTGCTGTGCGGCGTTGCGCTGGGCGTGCTGGTGTCGCTGAGTTCGATCGGCGCCGGCGCGATCGGCGCCACGCTGATCCTGTTGCTGTACCCCCGGCTGCCTGCGCAACGCCTGGTCGGCACCGACATCGCCCACGCCGTCCCGCTGACCCTGGTGGCAGGCATCGGCCACGCCAGCCTCGGCCATGTCGACTGGGCGCTGCTGCTGTGGCTGCTGATCGGCTCGCTGCCGGGCATCTGGGTCGGCGCGCGGATGACGAAGGCTTTGCCCGAACGGCTGGTGCGCGCGCTGCTGTGCGCGTCGCTGCTGACCGCTGGCCTGAAGGTGATGGCCTGATGTACACGTACACCGCATTCGACCGCAGTTTCATCAAGGCGCGCGCCTTGCAGTTTCGCAATCAACTGCAGCGCCACCTCGCAGGCCGCCTGGGGGACGACGAATTCCGCGCGCTGCGCCTGCAGAACGGCTGGTACCTGCAGCGGCATGCGCCGATGCTGCGCGTCGCGGTGCCGTACGGTGAGCTGTCGAGCCGGCAGTTGCGCCAGCTTGCGCTGATCGCGCGCCGTTTCGACCGCGGCTACGGGCACTTCACGACCCGGCAGAACCTGCAGTTCAACTGGATCCCGCTGCATCGCGCGGCCGACGTGATGGACGCGCTGGCCGAGGTCGACATGCACGGCGTGCAGACCAGCGGCAACTGCGTGCGCAACGTCACCACCGACGCGCTGGCCGGCATCGCGCCCGACGAAGCGGTCGATCCGCGGCCGTATTGCGAGCTGCTGCGGCAATGGAGCACACTGCATCCTGAGTTCGCGTTCCTGCCGCGCAAGTTCAAGATCGCGGTCACCGGCGCTGCGGAAGACCGCGCGGCGATCGGCTGGCACGACATCGGTCTGCACCTGCTCGAAAACGACCGCGGCGAAATCGGCTTCGAGGTGCTGGTCGGCGGCGGCATGGGCCGCACGCCGATCGTCGGCACGCTGGTGTCGCCGTTCGTGCCGTGGCAGCAGATGCTGATCTTCATCGAGGCGATCCTGCGCGTCTATAACGCCGCGGGCCGCCGCGACAACCTCCACAAGGCGCGCATCAAGATCCTCGTCAGGACCGAGGGCGAGCGCTTCGTCGAGGCGGTGCAGCGCGAGTTCCGAGCCATTCTCGAGCGCGACGATGGCGGGCGCGAGCACCTGATCCCGCAGGCAGAGCTCGCCCGCGTCGTGCGTCACTTCGAAGTACCCGCCGCGGTGCGCGCGCACGCGACACAGCCTCGCGACGGTGAGGGCGAGAACGCCGCGGACCTGGCGACACCAGCGTACCGCCGCTGGCTCGAGCGCAACGTGCACGCGCATCGGCTTGCCGGCCATCGCGCGGTGACGCTGTCGCTCAAGCGCATCGGCCAGGCGCCAGGCGACGCCACCGCCGATCAGATGGATGCGGCGGCCGGTCTCGCCGAGCGCTTCAGCCAGGGCGAACTGCGAGTCACGCACGAGCAGAATCTGCTGTTGCCGTGGGTGCGCAGCGACGAATTGCTAGCCCTGTGGCAGGCGGCACGCCGCGCCGGGTTCGCGACACCCAACATCGGCCTGCTGACCGACCTGATCGCCTGCCCGGGCGGCGACTTCTGCGGGCTCGCCAACGCGCGCTCGATCCCGATCGCAGCGGCCATCGCCGAGCGCTTCGCCGATCTCGACGAACTGCACGACATCGGCGACATCGACCTGCACCTCAGTGGCTGCATCAACTCGTGCGGTCATCATCACAGCGGCCACATCGGCATCCTCGGCGTCGACAAGGACGGGCACGAGTGGTACCAGATCACGGTGGGCGGCTCCGACGGCTCGACGCTGTCGGGCCGTGCGACGCCGGGCAAGGTGATCGGGCCGTCGTTCGTCGCCGACGAGGTGCCCGACGTCATCGAAGCGCTGGTCGATACCTACCGCCTCCAGCGCACGAACGACGAGCGCTTCATCGACACCGTGCGGCGCATCGGCGTGCCGGCGTTCCGCGCGGCGGCCGATGCAGTGCGCCGCACCACCGCACCGGCCGAGGGCCTCGCATGAGCCCCGCCCGGCCGCCCGAAGGGGCTCATACCGAAGCGCATCAGCGCGAAGGTACCCCAGTGAGCCCGGCCATCCGAAGGGGCTCGCCCCGAAGCGCTTCATCGCAAGAACACCCAGTGAGCACTCCACGCACCGCAATCCGAATCGTCGACGCCATGCGCGACCCGTGGCGACC
>DASURM010000436.1:0-10505 GCA_036280035.1 Burkholderiaceae bacterium
GCGCGAGGCGTTCGACGACGGCTGGGGCACGCTCGATCAGGTGGCGCACGAGGAGCCGCTTCGTCCCGAGACGCAGGTGATCGAGGAGCACGTCAAGTCGATCCTCACCGGCAATGATTCGCCCGACATCGGCTTCGACCTGTCGATCAACCCGTACCGCGGCTGCGAGCACGGCTGCATCTACTGCTACGCGAGGCCCACGCACAGCTACCTCAACCTGTCGCCGGGCATCGACTTCGAGACGCGCATCGTCGCCAAGGTCAATGCGGCGAAGCGGCTGCGCGAGGCGCTGGCCCGCCCGGGCTACGTGCCGATGAAACTCAACCTCGGCTCGGCCACCGATTGCTACCAGCCGGTCGAGCGGCGGCTGAAGATCACGCGCTCGATCATCGAGGTGCTCGGTGAGTGCAGCCACGCCTTCTCGATGTTCACCAAGTCGGCCGGCATCGAACGCGACCTCGACATGATCGCGCCGATGGCGAAACGGGGGCTGGTGGCCGTCTATGTCACGATCACCACGCTCGACCCGCAACTGGCGCGCACGATGGAGCCGCGCGCCGCGGCGCCGCAGCGGCGGCTGAAGACGATCGAAACGCTGGCGCGCGCTGGCGTTCCGGTGGGCGTCAGCGTCTCGCCGGTGATCCCGTTCCTCAACCTGCACGAGCTCGAGCGCATCCTCGAAGCAGCGCGCAACGCAGGCGCCGGCGCGGCGTCGAGCATCGTGCTGCGGCTGCCGTGGGAGGTGAGCCCGCTGTTCCGGCAGTGGCTGCAGCAACACGTACCCGAGCGCGCCGATCGCATCATGGCGCGCGTGCGCGAGATGCGCGGCGGCAAGGACAACGACCCGCACTTCGGCACCCGCATGAGCGGCACCGGCGTCTGGGCGCAGATGATCCGCCAGCGCTTCGACAAGGCCAGCGCCAGGCTCGGCTTCGGGCGCAGGCATTTCGACCTCGACCTCACGCAGTTCAGGCCGCCATCGGCGCAACCGGGCCAGGCCTCGCTGTTCTGACTCGAGACGGCGCGACGCGGCCGGGGCCCCTCCGCGGCGTGTGCCGACCCTTCTTCGGCTGCGCTTGACGGAGTTTCGCGTGGATCCTATAGTTCGCGCATTATCGAAATATTGCGCGGATACCAGCGATGCCCAACAAGGACGACCCCGAGCTGATCGCCCGCTACGCCGACATGCTGACCGCGATGGGCACCGAGCCGCGGCTGCGCATCGTGCGGCTGCTGCTGGCGGCCCACCCCGAGGGCCTCGTGGTGGGCGACATCGCCGCGGAGCTGGGCATCGCCAACTCCACGCTGTCTCACCACCTCGACAAGCTGAAGAACGAGGCGCTGGTGAGGGTGACGCGCGAGGGCACTTTCCTGCGCTACAGCGCCAACACCGGCAGCCTGCAGGAGCTGCTGGGCTTCCTGTACGCCGAGTGCTGCACGCGCAACAACGCCATCGAGCCGCAACGCATCGTGTGCTGCAAGTAACCCCCGAAGGAGCCTGAAGCGATGAACACCACCCCCACCACGGCCGCCGACGTGAGAGCGATCGTCAAGGAGAAGTACGGGCAAGCCGCCGCGCGCGTCGCCCAGGGCGGGCGCAACGCCTGCTGCGGCGGCGCAGCGAGTTGCGGCAGCAGCGACCCGATCACGTCGAACCTGTACGACGCCGCGCAGGCCGGCCAGGTGCCCGAGCAGGCGCTGCTCGCGTCGCTGGGCTGCGGCAACCCCACCGCGCTGGCCGAGTTGAAGCCCGGCGAGACCGTGCTCGACCTCGGCTCGGGCGGTGGCATCGACGTGCTGCTGTCGGCCAAGCGCGTAGGCCCCACCGGCAAGGCGTTCGGCCTCGACATGACCGACGCGATGCTCGCGCTGGCCGAGGAGAACAAACGCAAGAGCGGCCTCACCAACGTGCACTTCCTGAAGGGCGAGATCGAGCACATCCCGCTGCCCGACAACTCGGTGGACGTGGTCATCTCCAACTGCGTGATCAACCTGTCGGCCGACAAGGACCGTGTGCTGCGCGAGGCGTTTCGCGTGCTCAAGCCGGGTGGCCGCTTCGCGGTATCCGACGTGGTGGTGCGCGGCGAAGTGCCGGCGCCGGTGCGCCGCAGCATGGAGCTGTGGGTCGGCTGCGTGGCCGGCGCACTGGCCGACGCGGACTACAAGGCCAAGCTCGCCGCCGCCGGCTTCGAAGGCGCCGACATCGAGGTCACGCGCGTCTACAACGCCGACGATGCGCGCGAGTTTCTTGCCGGGCAGGGCGCGGAGGTGCAGCAGATGGCGCAGCAGGTCGACGGCAAGATCGTCAGCGGCTTCGTCCGTGCGAGCAAGCCGCTCGCGCAGCGCGCGGCCGGCCAGGCGCCTGCGACGGCGACGCAGCCGGCGTCGGGTTCGTGCTGCGCCAGCTCGTGCTGCGGCGCTTCGGCCAAGGCGTGAGCGGGCGCCGGCGCCGCCAGCGATCGTGGCCGCGCCGGCCCCGGCTCAATCGCTGTGGTCGGCCTCGAAGAAGCACCAGCGCAGTTGCGGAAACGTCTGGCGCAGCGAGCGCTCGACCCGGTTGATCGCATCGAGCAGCTGGCGCTCGCCGCCCTGCGGGTTCATCACCGCCTTGACTGCCACCATCACGTCGGGGCCAAGCTGCTGCGTGATCAGGTTGAGTACGCGCTGCACCTCGGGTTGCCGCGCCAGGTGCTCGCGCATCGCCTGCACCACCTGCGGATCGGCGCTCTGGCCCACCAGCATCGAAGCCACCTCGCGCCCGACCAGCACCGCCACCAGCACCAGCAACGTGCCGATCGCCACCGAGCCGAGCGCATCCCACATCGGGTTGCCGGTGGCCAGCGCGGTGAGGATGAAGCCGAACGCCAGCACCAGGCCGCCGAGCGCGGCCAGGTCTTCGCCGAAGATGACCACCAGCTCGCTGGTGCGCGAGCGGCGAAACCAGGCCCAGTAGCCGCGCGTGCCGCGCTCCTTGTCGATCTCGCGCACTGCACCCCACAGTGACAGCGCCTCGGCGACGATGCCAAAGGCCAGGATCGACAGCGCGACCCAGGCCTGCTTCAGCGGCTCGGGCTGCTGCAGCTTGTGCAGGCCTTCGTAGATCGAGAACAGCCCGCCCATCGAGAACAGCATCAGCGCGACGATGAAGCTCCAGAAGTAGATCGCCTTGCCGTAGCCGAGCGGGTGTTCGTCGGTGGGCGGCTTACGCACGCTGCGCATGCCCCACAACAGCAGCCCCTGGTTGCCGCAATCGGCGAACGAGTGGATCGCCTCGGCCAGCATCGATGTGGAACCCGTGTAGGCCGCGCCGGCGCTCTTGGCGATCGCGATCGCGAAGTTCGCGCCCAGCGCGTAGAGCACCGACTTCAGCGAATCGGCTTGACCGGACATGCCTGGGGTTCCCTCGAGAGCTGCGCCAAACGCGGCCGCGTTCATTTGAACAGGTCTTTGACGCGGTCGGTCCAGCTCTTGGCGTTGGGCGAGTGGCGCTCGCCGCCCTTCTTCAGCGACTCGTCGAGTTCCTTCAACAGCTTGCGCTGGTGTTCGGTCAGCCGCACGGGCGTCTCGACGGTGACGTGGCAGTACAGATCGCCGGGGTAGCTCGAGCGGATGCCCTTGATCCCCTTGCCGCGCAGGCGGAACGTCTTGCCATGCTGGGTGCCCTCGGGCAGCTCGATCTCGGCAGTGCCGGCCAGCGTCGGCACCGTGATGCCGCCGCCCAGCGCCGCCAGCGTCAGCGGCACCGGCACCGTGCAGTGCAGATCGTCGCCGTCGCGCTCGAAGATCTCATGCTGCTTGATGCGGATCTCGATGTAGAGATCGCCCGGCGGCCCGCCGTTGGCGCCGGGCTCGCCGTTGCCGACCGAGCGGATGCGCATGCCTTCGTTGATGCCGGCCGGGATCTTGACCTCGAGCGTCTTCTGCTTCTTGACCTTGCCCGCGCCGTTGCAGGTGGCGCAGGGGTCGGGGATCACGCGGCCGCTGCCGTGGCAGTGCGGGCAGGTCTGCTGGATGCTGAAGAAGCCCTGGCGCAGGTGCACGGTGCCCGAGCCGCCGCAGGTGCTGCACGTCTTGGCGGTGGTACCGGGCTTGGCGCCGCTGCCGTGGCAGGTTTCGCACGCCTCCCAGCTCGGGATGCGGATCTGCGAGTCCTTGCCGCCTGCGGCCTCCTCGAGGGTGATCTCCATCGAGTACGACAGGTCGGCGCCACGGTAGACCTGCTGGCCGCCGCCGCGTCGAGCGCCGCCGGCGCCGCCGAAGATGTCGCCGAAGATGTCGCCGAACGCCTCGGCGAAGCCACCGAAGCCTTCGGGGCCGGGGCCGCCGCGAAAGCCGCCGCCGGCCATGTTCGGGTCGACGCCGGCGTGACCGTATTGATCGTACGCAGCGCGCTTCTGCGCATCGGTCAGCATCTCGTAGGCCTCTTTGGCCTCCTTGAACTTCTCCTCGGCCTTCTTGGCATCGTCGCCCTGATTGCGGTCAGGGTGGAACTTCATGGCCAGCTTGCGATAGGCCTTCTTGATGTCCTCTTCAGAGGCGTTCTTCGCCACGCCGAGAACCTCGTAGTAGTCGCGCTTTGCCATCGGGACTCTCAGCAAACCTCGAACGAAACAGCCGCGCCGAGCGGCGGGCGGCGCCCGCCGACTCCAACGCGGCTAGGAATCACGAACGGACCCTCTCGGGCCCGCCGTGATTTCACTTCTTGACTTCCTTGAACTCCGCGTCGACCACGTTGTCGTCGGCCGACTTGCTCTGCGCCTTGGCGCCACCTTCGGCGTGCGCGTGCTCGGCGCCCGCCGTGCCGGCAGCGGCTGTGGCGGCCTGTGCATCGGCGTACATCTTCTCGCCGAGCTTCTGGCTGGCCTGCATCAGCGCTTCGGTCTTGGCTTCGATGACCGCCTTGTCGTCGCCCTTGAGGGCTTCTTCGACGTCCTTCAGCACGGCCTCGATCTTGGTCTTCTCGCCGGCGTCGAGCTTGTCGCCGTGCTCGCCGAGGCTCTTCTTGACCGAGTGCACCATCGCGTCGGCGTTGTTGCGCGCCTGCACGACCTCGAGCTTCTTCTTGTCCTCGGCGGCGTTGAGCTCGGCGTCCTTGACCATCTTCTCGATCTCGGCTTCCGACAAGCCCGAGTTCGCCTTGATGGTGATCTTGTTCTCCTTGCCGGTGCCCTTGTCCTTGGCGCTGACGTGCAGGATGCCGTTGGCGTCGATGTCGAACGTGACCTCGATCTGCGGCAGGCCGCGCGCCGCCGGCGGGATGCCTTCGAGGTTGAACTCGCCCAGGCTCTTGTTGCCGACGGCCATCTCGCGCTCGCCCTGGAACACCTTGATCGTCACCGCCGGCTGGTTGTCGTCGGCGGTGGAGAACGTCTGCGCGAACTTGGTCGGGATGGTGGTGTTCTTCTTGATCATCTTGGTCATCACGCCGCCGAGCGTCTCGATGCCCAGCGACAGCGGCGTCACGTCGAGCAGCAGCACGTCCTTGCGCTCGCCGCCGAGCACCTGGCCCTGCACCGCCGCGCCCACCGCCACCGCCTCGTCGGGGTTGACGTCGCGGCGCGGCTCCTTGCCGAAGAACTCCTTCACCTTGTCCATGACCTTGGGCATGCGCGTCATGCCGCCGACCAGGATCACGTCGTTGATCTCGCCGAGCTTGACGCCCGCGTCCTTGATCGCGATGCGGCAAGGCTCGATCGTGCGCTCGATCAGGTCGTCGACCAACGCCTCGAGCTTGGCGCGCGTGAGCTTGATGTTCAGGTGCTTCGGGCCCGACGCGTCGGCCGTGATGTAGGGCAGGTTGACGTCGGTCTGCGTGCTGTTGGACAGCTCGATCTTCGCCTTCTCGGCGGCTTCTTTCAGCCGCTGCAGCGCGAGCACGTCCTTGGTGAGGTCGACGGCCTGTTCCTTCTTGAACTCGGTGACGATGTAGTCGATGACGCGCTGGTCGAAGTCCTCGCCGCCGAGGAAGGTGTCGCCGTTGGTCGACAGCACCTCGAACTGCTTCTCGCCTTCGACGTCGGCGATCTCGATGATCGAGATGTCGAACGTGCCGCCACCGAGGTCGTACACCGCGATCTTGCGGTCGCCCTTGCCGTGCTTGTCGAGGCCGAAGGCGAGCGCGGCCGCGGTCGGCTCGTTGATGATGCGCTTGACGTCCAGGCCCGCGATGCGCCCGGCGTCCTTGGTGGCCTGACGCTGGCTGTCGTTGAAGTAGGCCGGCACCGTGATCACCGCCTCGGTGACTTCCTCGCCGAGGTAGTCTTCGGCGGTCTTCTTCATCTTGCGCAGCACCTCGGCGCTGACCTGCGGCGGTGCCAGCTTCTTGCCGCGGATCTCGACCCAGGCATCGCCGTTGTCGGCGGCAACGATCTTGAAGGGCATCAGATCGAGATCCTTCTGCACTTCCTTCTCGGTGAACTTGCGGCCGATCAGGCGCTTGACCGCGTAGATGGTGTTCTTCGGGTTGGTCACCGCCTGGCGCTTGGCCGACGCACCGACCAGCACCTCGCCGTCTTCCTGGTAGGCGACGATCGACGGCGTGGTGCGGGCACCCTCGCTGTTCTCGATCACCCTGGTCGTGTTGCCCTCCATGATCGACACGCACGAGTTGGTCGTACCCAGGTCGATGCCGATGATCTTGCCCATGTTGGCTCCTAGTGGTGCTGTGGATTCAGTTGTGTACGAGTTGTGGATAAATCGGCCTGTTTCAAGGCGGCAGCGCCCTCACTTGGGCGCGGCCACGATGACCAGCGCCGGACGCAGCACGCGCTCGGCGATCAGGTAGCCCTTCTGCAGCACCGAGACGATGGTGTTGGCCTCCTGCTCGGCGGGCACCACCGAGATCGCCTGCTGCTGGTGCGGGTCGAAGCGCGTGCCGACGGGCGGATTGATCTCGACCACGCGGTTGCGCTCGAGCGCCTGCGTCAGCAGCTTCAGCGTCGCGTGCACACCCTGCAACATCTGCTCGCTGCTGGCGTTGCTGATCGCGGTGGCCGCCTCGAGGCTGTCGAGCACCGGCAGCAGGCTCTCGGCGAACGACTCCAGCGCGAACTTGCGTGCCTTGGCGACCTCTTCATCGGCGCGGCGGCGGGTGTTCTCGGTCTCGGCCTTGGCGCGCAGATAGGCGTCGGACACCTCGGCATGCTTGGCCTCCAGTTCGGACAGCCGGTTCTCGGCGCTCGCTTGCGGCGCACTGTCGCTGGCGGTGGGAGTCAAGGGCGCCGCGTACGGCGGCAGCTGGGGTTCGTTGTTCGCTGTCATGGTCGGTTTGGCAAAACGCTCGTCCAGACTCTGGGGACGACCCGCGCGCTTTCAAGGGCCGGCCCCCGGCTCACTCGTCGAGGCTCGCGCTCCAGCGCTGCCAGTCGGCCAGCGCGCGCCGATCGTGCTTGGTCGGGCGCCCGTCGGGCCGCGCAGCAGCGGGCTCGGGAGCGAGTCGGCGCTGTTGCCTGGCCCGTTCGCGCGCGGCGAGGCTCTCGGCGGACTCGCTGTACATCGTGCGCGCCACCGCGGCGCCGCCGCGCTGCGCGCAAAGCTGCAGCACGGTCAGCTCCTGCGAGAAACCGGCCTGCTGTAGGCACAGCCGGTCACCGACGTGCAAATCGCGTCCGGCCTTGGCCGGTAGCCCGTTGACCGTCACCCGCCCCAGTGCCACGCCTTGCACGGCCAGCGCCCGCGTCTTGTAGAGCCGCGCCGCCCACAGCCACTTGTCCAGGCGCATCGTGTCGGGCATCGGCTCGATTGTCGGCCCTGACAGCGGGGGTGCCGCGATGCACTTAGCATTTGCCCTAGTGCGTGCCGGCGCGCCGCGGGGAGCGACCGCGCGATCATCGCGGACAACGCCCAATCGATCGCCCTGCAGGAGCCACCATGCGTCGAGACCAGTTCATCCACACCCTGATGGCGCTCGGCGCCATCGGCGCAGCGCCGTGGGTGCGCGCCGCCGTCGGCCTGAAGATGATGATCCCGGCCAACCCCGGTGGCGGCTGGGACTCCACCGGCCGCGCGCTGGGCAAGGCGCTGCAGGAAGCCGGCGTGGCCAGCAGCGTGACCTACGAGAACAAGGGCGGCGCGGCCGGTGCCCTGGGGCTGGCGCAGTTCGTCAACGCCAGCAAGGGCGATCCGCACGCGATGATGGTGATGGGCGCCGTGATGCTCGGTGGCCAGATCACCACCAAGCCCGCGGTCAGCCTGTCGCAGGCCACGCCGCTGGCGCGCCTGACCAGCGAGTACAACGTGTTCGTGCTGCCCGAATCGTCGCCGCTGAAGACGATGAAGGACGTGGTCGAGCAACTGAAGAAGGACCCGGGCAGCGTCAAGTGGGGCGGCGGCTCGCGCGGCAGCACGGAGCACATCGCGGCCGTGATGCTGGCCCGCGAGGTCGGCGTCGACCCGTCGAAGGTCAACTACGTGGCGTTTCGCGGCGGCGGCGAGGCGGTGGCGGCGATCCTCGGCGGCAACGTCACCGTGGGCGGCAGCGGCTACAGCGAGTTCCAGCAGTACATCGAGAGCGGCAAGATGAAGGCGATCGCGGTCACCTCGCCGACGCGACTGAAGGGGCTGAGCATCCCGACCATGAAGGAGCTGGGCTACAACGTCGAGATCGGCAACTGGCGCGGCGTCTACGGCGCGCCGGGCATCACCCCCGAACAGCGCAAGGCGCTGACCGACATGGTGGTCAAGGCCACCAAGACCAAGGCGTGGGCCGAGGCGCTCGAGAAGAACAAGTGGACCCCGGCGCTGATGGCCGGCAAGGAGTTCGAGGAGTTCGTCGACCAAGAATTCGCGTCGCTGCGCGCGATCATGGTCAAGGCCGGAATGGTCTAGCGCAGGCGCTGGCTTGTCCGAGCGCGCGCCGGCAGTCCTGCACCAGACGCTGATCGGCGCCGGGGCGCTGGCGACCGGCGTCGCGATGGCGTGGGGCGCGAGCCAGATCCCGTCGAAGGCGGGCTACGCGGGGGTCGGCCCCAACTTCCTGCCGTGGGTCGTTTCGCTCGCGCTGATCGTCTGCGGCGCCTGGCTCGTCTACGAGGCACGCAGCGGCGGCTGGCGCGCGATGGACGAGCCGAGCGGCGCGGCGCGTGGCGACTGGATCGCGCTGGCCTGGGTGGTGGCCGGAATCGTGGCGGTGGCCTCGCTGATCACGACCATCGGCTTCATCCTTGCCTGCACCTTGTGCTTCATGCTCGCGGTGCGCGGCCTGCGCGCGGCCGAGGGCAAGCCGCACGGCGGTGCCAAGGGCCTGGTGATCGACTTCGTCACCGGCTTCCTGGTGGCGGCGCCGGCGTTCTGGCTGTTCACGCTGGTGTTGGGCATCAACTTGCCGAACATCACCGGCACCGGTTGGCTGTGATGACAGCCCCCACGCTTGTCGCTGCGCGCCTGCGCTGCCCCCCGGTGGGGTGCAGCCGGGCTTGGGGCGGCCCGGCGCCCGGCTGACGCGCATGGACATCGGCGCGCAACTGATCGCCGGCATCGTCATCGCCGCCACGCCGATCAACCTGCTGTGGGCCTTCGTCGGCTGCGCGGTCGGCACCGCGATCGGCGTGCTGCCCGGCATCGGGCCGGCGGTGACGGTGGCGATGCTGCTGCCGATCACGTCGCAGGTGGAGCCCACCGCGTCGATGATCTTCTTCGCCGGCATCTACTACGGTGCGATGTACGGCGGCTCGACCACTTCGATCCTGCTCAACACGCCGGGCGAGACCGGCACCATGGTGACCGCGCTCGAAGGCTTCAAGATGGCCAAGAACGGCCGCGCCGGCGCGGCGCTGGCCACCGCGGCGATCGGCAGCTTCATCGCCGGTACCGTCGCCACGGTGCTGGTGACGCTGTTCGCACCGGTCGTCGCGTACTACGCGGTGCAGCTCGGGCCGCCCGAGTACTTCATGCTGATGCTGCTGGCGTTCACCACGGTGAGCGCGCTGCTCGGCAAGAGCACGCTGCGCGGCATGACCGCGCTGTTCGCCGGGCTGGCGGTCGGTTGCATCGGGCTCGACCAGATCAGCGGGCAGATGCGCTACACCGGCGGCATCCCGGAGTTCCTCGACGGCATCGAGGTCGTGCTGGTGGCGGTGGGCCTGTTCGCGGTGGGCGAGTGCCTGTACCTCGCGCTGTACGAGGGCCGCTCGCAGTCGTCGTTGAACCGCATGAACAAGGTGCACATGACGCGCCAGGAGTGGCGCCGCTCGTGGCCGGCGTGGTTGCGCGGTACCGCGATCGGCTTCCCGTTCGGCACCGTGCCGGCCGGGGGCTCGGAGATCCCCACCTTCCTCAGCTATGCCGTCGAGCGCAAGCTGACCAAATGGCCCGAGGAGTTCGGCACCAGCGGCGCGATCGAGGGCGTGGCGGGGCCCGAGGCGGCCAACAACGCCGCGGTCACCGCGACGCTCGTGCCGCTGCTGACGCTCGGCATTCCCACCTCGGTGACCGCGGCGATCCTGCTGTCGGCGCTGCAGAACTACGGCATCAACGCCGGGCCGCAGCTGTTCCAGACCTCGTCGACC
>DASURM010000437.1:0-3917 GCA_036280035.1 Burkholderiaceae bacterium
GGAACGTGTAGCGGTAGACGATGGGCGCGGTCTTGGCGGCTTCGGTGTCGCGTGGCGGGTCGATGATCGGGATCGTCTGTGCGCCGGTCCGACCCGCCTGCGGGTTGCCAGGCGCCGGCTGGCCGTCGAGCGTCAGGCGCAGGATCTTGCCCAGCGGCGAATTCGGGTCTTGCGCCGGCGTCATGCGCTGGCGATCACCAACCGCCAGGAAAAGGAACTTCTTGTCGGGCGAGAACGCCACGGCCGCGCCGAACTGGCCGCCGCGTCCGCGCGCGCCGTCGCGCCAGATCACCCGCAGCCCTTCGAGGCTGGCGCCCGCGCCGCTGAGCGCGAGGCGGGCACGCGCCAGCGCCAGGCTCGAGCCGCCGTCACCGGGCTCGGAGTAGGTGAGATAGACGCTGCGGTCGGCGGCGTAGTCCGGCGAGAGGTAGACGCCGAGCAACCCGCCCTGCCCCCAGGCCAGCACGGGCGGCACGTTCGCCACCGGCGTCTTCGCGCCCTGCTGAGTCACCAGCCAGAGCCGGCCCACCTTTTCGGTGATCAGCATGCGCCCGTCGACAAGGAAGGCGATGCGCCACGGCAGGTCGAACTGCGCCACGCTCGACAGCGTGAAAGGCAGGCTCGTGTCGACGGGCCCGGGCCCGGCGTTGATCTGCGCGCGGCCGGCGCTGGCCACGAGCATCGGCACGACGGCGGCAATGACAATCCGGCGCATGGGCGGCCCTTTCGATCGCTGCAGCATCGCTACGAGGACGCAGCGCGCAGCGCCGCCATTGTCCCTGCCTCTGGTGCCGCGCACCTCATTGATGATGCGTGGATGCTGCTCCGCCCCGATCGTCGCCGCGCGTGAGTTGGCTACACTCCCCGCGCACCACCGCTGCCATAGACAACGTCATGAACCTGCACCTTCGCACGCACCGCACGATCCTTAGCGCGCTCGCCCTCGCCACCCTGGCCGCGCTGGCCGGCCCAGCTCGTGCCGACGTGCTCGACGACGTCAAGGCGCGCGGCGTGCTCAAGTGCGGCGTCACGCTTTCCGCGCCCGGCTTCTCGGCGGAAGACAACAGCGGCAAGCGCACGGGCTTCGACGTCGACCTGTGCAAGGCGATCGCAGCCGCGACGTTGGGTGACGACAGCAAGATCCAGCTGCAGCCGATGGATCTGAAGACCTCCTTCGCCACGCTGCCGGCCGGCGGCGTCGACGTGCTGACCCACCGCTTCACCTGGACCCAGAGCCGCGACATCGGCGGCCTGAAGTTTCCGAAGGTGATGTTCTTCGACGGCCAGGGTTTCGCCGTCACCGTCAAGTCGGGCGCCCACAAGGTCAGCGACCTCAACAACGCCACCGTCTGCACGGCGCAGGGCAGCACCTCCGAGCTGATCGTGGCCGACTATTTCCGCGCCCACAAGCTCAAGTACAAGATCGTCACCTTCGCTTCGCAGGAGCAGGCGTGGGACGCCTTCGTCGCCAAGCGATGCGACGCCGCCATCAACGACCGCTCGGGCCTCGCCGCCCGCCTCGCCAAGCTGCCCAACCGCGACGAGTTCAAGGTGCTGGGCGAGACCCTCTCCAACGAGCCGATCGGCCCCATCGTGGCGCAGGGGCAGCCGCGCTGGGAGGCGCTGGTGCTGTTCACGCTCAACGCGCTGGTGGCGGCCGAGGAAATGGGCGTCGACCAGGGCAACGTCGATGCGATGCTCAAGTCCGACAAGCCGGAGGTGCAGCGACTGCTGGGCATCACCGGCGATTTCGGCACCAAGATGGGCGTGGCCAACGACTACGCCTACAAGGCGATCAAGGCGGTCGGCAACTACGGCGAGATCTGGGACCGCAACGTGGGCCCGAAGACGCCGCTGCGGCTGGAGCGCGGGCGCAACGCGCTGGTCGCCAACGGCGGCCTGATGATGTCGGTGCCGGTGCGCTGATGCGGCGATGAAGATGTCCCGCGCCGTTCTGCGCGAACGGCTGCCGGGCTACATCGGCCAGGCGTTGCTGGTGGGCGTTGTGGCTTGGCTCGCCTGGGCCGGCATCGCCAACTTCCGCGCCAACCTCGGCCAGCTGCGCGTCGCCAGCGGCTTCGATTTCCTGCACGTGCAGGCCGGTTTCGAGATCGCGCAGGCGCTGGTGTCGTTCCGCCCCGGCTCGACCTACCTCGACGCCGTGATCGTCGCCACGCTCAACACGCTGCTGGTGGTGGCGCTGTCGGCCGTGCTCGGCACCTTGATCGCGCTGGGGGTCGCCTTCGGGCGCCTGACCGAGCAGCCGCTGGTGCGCGGCGCCTGCACGGTGTATGTGGAGGTGTTCCGCAACATTCCGCTGCTGCTGCAGATCTTCTTCTGGTACTTCTCGGTGCTGGCGCTGCTGCCGTCTGTTGCCGACAGCCTGCAGTTCGGCGGCATCCTGTTGAACAACCGCGGCCTGTTCCTGCCCTGGCCGCACTGGGTCGACGGCACGCTGGCGCTGGAGCGCCCGGTCGCAGCAGGCTTCAACGTGGCCGGCGGGCTGGCGCTGCTGCCCGAACTGGTGGCGCTGACGCTGGGCCTGGCGATCTACAACAGCGCCTTCCTGGCCGAGATCTTCCGCGCCGGCATCCAGTCGGTGCCGCGCGGCCAATCCGAAGCGGCTGCCACGGTCGGCCTGAGCGGCATCCGCGCCGCCTGGCTGGTGATCCTGCCGCAGGCGCTGCGCCTGGCCTTGCCGCCGGCAGCCGGCCAGTACCAGTCGCTCGCCAAGGCTTCTTCGCTGGCAGCGGCCATCGGGTACCCGGACATCATGCAGATTGTCGGTGGCACCGTGCTGAGCCAGACCAGCCAGGCGCTGGAGGCGATGACGCTGGTGGTGCTGCTCTATGCGGCGATCAACCTGGCGATTGCGCTGGCGGTGAACCTCGCAAACCGACGGCTGCTGCGCCGGCAACTGCGCTGACGTGGCCGAGTACCTGCGCGCGCTCCCGATCGATGCGCGGCCGGCGCCGGTTGCGCAGGTGTCGGCGCCGGCGCGCTGGCTGCGCCTATGGTTCCCGACGCCGGGCATGGGCGTGCTGTCGCTGCTGCTGGCCGCGCTGCTCGCGTTCCTGGGCTGGAAGTTCCTGCAGTGGGGCCTGCTGAACGCCCAATGGCGCGGCGCCAGCAGCGAAGCCTGTCCCGACACGCGCGCCGCCTGCTGGGCCTTCGTCGGCGCCCGCTGGAAGCCGTGGCTGGTGGGCGGCTATCCGCAGGCCGAGTTGTGGCGCGCCTGGACCGCGTTCGGCCTGTTCATCGCCTTCTGGGTCTGGACGGTGCGCCGCCGGCCCGATGCCCACCCGGGCGCGGTGCTGTGGGGCTTCGTGCTGCTGCCCATCGTGCTGGGCGCCTTGCTGCTCGGAGGCGGCCCGCTCGCCTTCGTGCCGCCGATGCGCTGGGGCGGCCTGCTGCTGACGCTGGTCGCCACGCTGTTCACCTTCGTCACCGCGCTGCCGCTGGGTCTGTTGCTGGCATTGGGGCGGCGCTCCCGCCTGCCGGTGGTACGCGCGCTGTGCGCCGGCTTCGTCGAGGGCCTGCGCAGCGTGCCGCTGCTGGCGCTGCTGTTCATCGCCGCGACGCTGCTGCCGATGTTCTTGCCGTCAGGCTGGAGCATCGACCTGTTCACACGAGCGCTGATCACGTTTGCGCTGTTCAACGCGGCGATGGCGGCCGAGGTGTTCCGCGGCGGTCTGCAGTCGATTGGCGTCGGTCAGCTCGAAGCGGCGACGACGGTGGGCCTGAGCGACTTCAGGGCGCTGCTCGTGATCGTGCTGCCGCAGGCAGTCGCCGCCGTGGTGCCGGCGCTGGTGAACATCATGATCGCGGTGATCAAGGAGACGACGCTGCTGTCGGTGATCGGCCTCAACGACCTGCTGGGCGCGATCGAGAACGGCGCCAAGTCGCCCGAGTGGACC
>DASURM010000438.1:0-2040 GCA_036280035.1 Burkholderiaceae bacterium
GTCTTCACCGGCTGGGCGACGCCCAAGTGTGCGGTAGGACGGTGATCCATTGTTTTGAACACCTGGTTTATACAGTCGTTCAAATTGTAGGTCGGCGCGATCGGCTGTCAAGCCCCCAAGGCCGTTGGGGTTGCCGGGATCACGCCGTGGCGGTGGTGTCGTATCCCAGCCGCTTCATCGCCCTGCCCAGCGTCTGTCTGCAGCGCCAGTAGCCGGCCCAGGGGTCGGCCTGCTCGAACGACAGGTGCTCGCGCGCGGTGGCGATGGTCCACTGCGCGCCCGACTTCAACGCGCCGAGTTGCTGCCAAGACACCGGCATCGACACGCCGAGGCCCGAGCGCGCGCGCGCCGAGTACGCGGCCGCCGTGGTGGCACCGTGCGCGTTGCGGAGGTGGTCGACGAAGATCTTGCCGACCCGGTTGGCGGGCCCGCTCCTGGCCGTGAAGCGGTCGGGCACCACGCGCGCCATGTGCTCGACCACCGCCTGCGAGAAGCCCTTCACGGCGTCCCAGGGCAGGCGCGGCGCGATCGGCACCACCAGGTGCAGGCCCTTGCCGCCGCTGGTCTTGAGCCAGACCTGCAGCCCCAGCTCCTGTAGGAAAGCGTGCACCAGCGTCGCCGCCTCCTGCACGCGCGACCAGGCGACCCCGTCGCCGGGGTCGAGGTCGAACACGATGCGATCGGGCCGGTCGATCGTGCGCACGCGGGCGTTCCAGGTGTGGAACTCGATCACGTTCATCTGCGCCGCGCTGGCGATGCCCTGCGTGCTCGCCACTTCGAGCAGCGGCTCGTGCCCGGGCCACAGCGCGGGGTCGAGCGTCTTGACGCCGGCCAGCGTCATCTTGCCCAGGTGCTTCTGGAAGAACAGCTCGCCGCCGACGCCGTCGGGGCCGCGCACCAGCGAGCACGGCCTGCCCGCCAGGTGCGGCAGCAACCGGTCGGCCACGCTCTCGTAGTAGCGCACGAGGTCGAGCTTGGTCGCACCGCTGGCGGGGTCGATCACGCGCTCGGGGTGCGTGACCTTGATGGCAGCGCTGCGCGAGCGCTGCAGCGGCAGCGCGCCCGCGGGCGTCGCGTCGACCTCGCGCCGGACGTGCCGAGCGGCCTTGTCCTCGCGCAGCCCGACGAAGATGGCGTGGCGGATCGAGCCGTCGGGTGTCCACTCGGCGAACTTGACGTCGGCCACCAACTGCGGCTTGACCCAGCGCTCGACCACGCTGGGACGTTTGGGCCAGCGGCTCTTCCTGGTGAGGCCGGTCTTTGACTCGGACGGCTCGAAGGGCGAGGCGGCGGTCTCGATCTCGACCAACCGGTCCTTCAAGGCGCTCGCCGCGTCGGCCGACCAGCCGGTGCCGACACTGCCCACCGGGTGCAATTGCCCGCGCTCGTCGAACACGCCGAGCAGCAGGCTGCCGATCTCTCGCGCGCGCGCGTCGCCGCTGCGGTCGGTGAAGCCGCCGATCACGAACTCCTGGCGCTGCCGGGTCTTGAGCTTGAGCCAGGTGTCGGTGCGGCGCGAGACGTAGGGCGCGTCGGCGCGCTTGGCCATCAGGCCCTCGAGCTTCAACTGCTCGGCCGAGCGCAACAGGTGCACCGGGTCGGCGTCGAAGGCGGCGCTGAAGCGGAGGTGTTCGCTGCGATGCTGCTCGATGAAGGCTTGCAGCAGCGCGCGGCGCTCGGCCAGTGTGGCAGCGCGCAGGTCGTAACCCTCGAAGTACGGCACGTCGAACACGAAGTACACGATGTCGCGCGTGCGGCTGCCGTCGAACGCGTTCTGCAGCGCGTTGAAGTCGGGCATGCCGTCGGGCCCGAGCACGACCACCTCGCCGTCGAGCCAGGTGCCTTCGAGCTTCAGCGCCGCGAGTTCGTCGATCAGCGCCGGCATCTTGCTCGACCAGTCGTGGCCGTTGCGCGTGAAGAGGCGCGGCTTCGCGCCGTCGCAGTGCGCCAGCATGCGGTAGCCATCGAACTTGATCTCGAAGACCCATTGCCCGTGGGCGGGCAGGCCGCCGGCCGGCGTGGCGAGCTGCGGCGCCAGCG
>DASURM010000439.1:0-2263 GCA_036280035.1 Burkholderiaceae bacterium
ACCAGCGCTCGGAGATGCAGCCGCAGTTCGTCAACATCGCCGCGCCGGGCGAGGTGGTGGTGTCGAGCTCGTTCACGTTCGAGTTCGGCGATGCCAGCGGCTCGATGCATCTGTGCATCCCCTACGCCACGCTCGAGCCGATCCGCGACCTGCTGTATTCGACGATCCAGGGCGACGCCTCGCAGCCCGATCGCCGCTGGGTCAACCTGCTGCAGTCCGAGATCCAGGCCGCCGAGGTGACGCTGGTGGCCGAGCTGGCCACGGCCGACGCCACGGTCGAGCAACTGCTGGCGCTGAAGGCCGGCGACTTCGTCGAACTCGACATCGAGCCCGTGATCCAGGCCAAGGTCGACGGCGTGCCGGTGTTCGCCTGCCACTACGGCACCGCCAGCGGCCGCTACGCGATCAAGATCGATCAACCGTTGACCAACCCGCAGCGCGGTTGGCTGGGAGAGAACCATGTCGCCTGACAACACCGCGCCCGCTGCGCCGGCCGAAGGCCAGGACAAGATGGCCGCCGAGTGGGCCGCCGCAGTGGCCGAGGCCAAGCCGGCCGACGGCGGCGCGATCGCAACCCCCGCCGAATCGCCGGCCACGTTCGCGAGCTTCGCTTCCGGCGCCGCCCCCGGGGCGGCGGGCAACGACATCAACATGATCCTCGACATCCCGGTGCAGTTGACCGTGGAGCTTGGGCGCACGCGCGTGCCGATCAAGCACATCCTGCAGCTCGCGCAGGGTTCGGTGGTCGAGCTGGAAACGCTGGCCGGCGAGCCGATGGACGTGCTGGTCAACGGCTACCTGATCGCGCAGGGCGAGGTGGTCGTCGTCAACGACAAGTTCGGCATCCGCCTCACCGACATCGTGACGCCGAGCGAGCGCATGCGCCGGCTGAGTAAATGACCCCCACGCTTGGCGCTGCGCGCCGGCGCTGCCTTGCGGCTTGCATGCCGCAAGGCGTTCGCCAGCCACTCGCGAGCGCGCAGGCGCTCGCTCGGTGCGGGCTCACCCCCCGAGGGGGCGCGGTCCGGCTTGGGGCGGCCCGGCGCTCGGACCGACACGCTAACGACCACCGATGAGCTCAGCCCTCACCTCGCTGCTGGCGTTCGCCGCCATCGTCGCGCTGATTCCGCTGGCGCTGTGGCTGCTCAAGCGCACGCCGATCGGCGGCGGCGCCGCGCACGGCGTGATGCGCACGGTGGCGATGCTGCCGATCTCGGCCAACCAGCGGCTGCTGACCGTCGAGGTCGGCCTCGGCGACGATCGCAAGTGGCTCGTGCTCGGCGTCACCAGCGCCGGCATCCAGACCCTGCACACGATGGCGCCGCAGGCGTTGCCCGACGCACCGTCGGCAACGCGCCCGTTCGCGCAACTGCTGGCCAGGCACCTGCCGGGCAAGAACGGCGCCGATGTCCACTGAGCGCCGCGTTGCACTTTTTCGCCTGCTGCGCCGGTTCGGGCCGCTGGCCGGCTTGTCGTTGATATCGGCCATCGGCAGCAGCGCTTTCGCGCAGAACAACCCGTCGAACCTGCCGCTGTTGATCGGGCAGGGCGCCGGCGGCAACACCTACTCGGTGCCGATCCAGACGCTGCTGGCGTTCACCGCGTTGTCGTTCCTGCCCGCTGTGCTGCTGCTGATGACCGGCTTCACGCGCATCGTGATCGTGCTGTCGCTGCTGCGCCAGGCGCTGGGCACGCAGGCAGCGCCGCCCAACCAGGTGATCGTGGGCCTGAGCCTGTTCCTGACGCTGTTCGTGATGGGCCCCACCATCGACCGCGTCTACGCCCAGGCCTACGAGCCGCTGCAGGCCAACAAGATCTCGTTCAACGAGGCGCTGGCCCGTGGCGAGGTACCGCTGCGCGAGTTCATGCTCAAGCAGACGCGCCAGTCCGACGTGCAACTGTTCGCCAAGCTGGCCAAGCTGCCCGACGACGTGAAGGGCGAGAACGTGCCGTTCAAGGTGCTGGTGCCCGCCTTCGTGACGAGCGAGCTGAAGAGCGCCTTCCAGATCGGCTTCCTGATCTTTATTCCGTTCCTGGTGATCGACATGATCGTCGCCAGCGTGCTGATGAGCCTGGGCATGATGATGCTGTCGCCGGTGCTCGTCGCCCTGCCGTTCAAGCTGATGCTGTTCGTGCTGGCCGACGGCTGGAACCTGCTTCTCGGCTCCCTCGCCGCTTCTTTCGTGAGCTGACCATGGACGCACAACAAGTTCTCGCCGCCGGCCAGCAAGGCCTGTACCTGCTGCTGATGGTCTCGGCCCCG
>DASURM010000440.1:0-2719 GCA_036280035.1 Burkholderiaceae bacterium
CACGCGCGACGACACCGCGCTGCTGGTGATGCCGATGTGCCACGCCAACTCGCTGTACTTCAGCCAGACCTTCGTTCACCTGGGCGCCACCTGCGTGATCGACGACCGCCGCAGCTTCGACCCCGAGGCGCTGCTCGCCACGCTGGCCGGGAACCGGGTGACGTTCACCTCGCTGGTGCCCACGCACTACATCATGATGCTCGGCCTGCCCGCGGCGGTGAAGGCGCAGCACGATGTGCGCGCGGTCGGCAAGCTGCTGATCTCGTCGGCGCCGGCGCGCAGGGAGACCAAGCGCGCGATCCTGCAGCTGGTCCCCAACGGCCGGTTGTTCGAGCTGTACGGCTCCACCGAGGCCGGCTGGGTCACGATCCTGCGGCCCGACGAGCAGATCGAGCGGCTCGGGTCGGTGGGCCGCGAGTGGGCGGGCTCCGGCGCGATCCGCATCCTCGATGCCGACGGCCGCGAGGTGCCCGACGGCGAGGTCGGCGAGCTGTACTCGCGCACTGCCTACGCGTTCGACGGCTACTGGAAGAACCCCGACAAGACTGCCGAGGCCTTCACGGGCGCCTGGTGCACGGTGGGCGACCTGGCGCTGCGCGACGCCGACGGCTTCATCCACCTGGTCGACCGCAAGAGCAACATGATCATCAGCGGCGGCGAGAACATCTACCCCTCGGAGGTCGAGGCCGTGCTCGCCGCGCACCCGCAGGTGCAGGATGTGGCGGTGATCGGCGTGCCCGACGCCAAGTGGGGCGAGTCGGTGCAGGCGGTGGTGGTGCCGCGCACGCCGGGCGCTCTCGGCGAAGCCGAGTTGCTCGATTGGGCCCGGGGCCGCATCGCCGGCTTCAAGCGGCCGAAGAAAGTGCTGTTCATTGCCGAGTCGGAAATGCCGCGCACCGCCACCGGCAAGATCCAGCACCGGGTGCTGCGCGACCGGCTCGCCGCGGGCGCGAAGTAAGCCGGCACCATCGCGGCGCGCCTGCTGGCGCGCCGCCAGGGCCGCGGGGCGCGCAGGCCTGACGGCGAGAACCGAACTTCTGCGCCGATCCGAACACCAATGAATCAGGGTTTGCCCGGACGCCGCGCGCGTTCGTGTCTGCGCGCGTTCATCCACCAGGAGATCGCCATGAACCTTCGACACTTTCGTTTCCCGGTCCGCACAGCAGTTGCGCTGGCGGTGCTGCTGGCCGGTGCCTCGACTGCCAGCGCCGCGGTGACCCGCGTCTACCAATGGCATGAGCCCGACGGCGTCGCGGTGCTGTCGAACATCGCGCCGCCGTCGAACATCACGAAGTACTCGGTGCAGGAGGTCGACACCCCGGCGCCGAGCGCCAAGGACCAGGCCGCGGCGATGGGCCGTCTGACGCAGTATCGGGTGGCGCTGCCGCAGATGGCCTCGGCCAACGACGACGTCGAGCTGGCCCAGATGCGCCTGGACCAGGCGCTTCACGCGCAGCAGATCGGCCGCGAGCCGCTGCCGGGCGAGCGCCTGCACAACGTCAACGGCACGTCGCGCCTGGGTCCGATGTACTTCAAACGCCAGGCCGGGCTGCAGGCGGCGGTGGTGGCGGCACAAGAGCAGCTGAACGAGGCGTACCGCGAACGCGGCGAAGCGCTGCAGTAGGCGAGCGCGCCAGCCGGGGCAACACGGTTGCTCGCGAGTGGGTTGCTCCTCCACAATGGTCGTCGGCATTGTTGCCAACGACACTGGAGGAGACCCAACATGCGTTATCCACGTTTGCTCGTGGCGCTGGCCACGTTCGCCGTTGCAGGCGCCGCCTGGGCACAGCAGGCGCAGGAGGAGCCGGGCTGGGCCAAGGGCCGCCCGAAGACCGACACGGCAATGAAGATGGCGCCGGTGCCGGCGTTTCCGGTGCCGACGCCGGTCGATCAGCTGCCGGTGAAGAAGTTCAAGCTGCCACCGGGCTTCAAGGCCGAGGTCTGGGCCTCCGGCGTGCTCGACGCGCGCAGCCTTCGACACGGCCCGAAGAACACCGTGCTGGTGAGCACGCTGTTCGTCGGCAACAAGGTCTACGCGATTCCCGAGAGCGGCAAGCGCGAGCCGAAGGTCATCATCGACAAGATGGAGATGGCCGCCGGCATCGAGTACCACAAGGGCTCGCTGTTCGTGGCCACCAACACCAAGATCCTGCGCTGGGACAACGTCGACGACAAGCTCGACAACCTCGGCGAAGGCAAGGTGATCTACGACAAGCTGCCCGGCGGCGGTGACCACAGCTGGAAGTATCTGCGCGTTCGCAACGACAGGCTCTACTACGAGGTCGGCGGCCCGTGCAACATCTGCGACCCGGGCGAGTGGGCCAAGCTCTACAGCATCAAGCTCGACGGCACCGACCTGCAGGTCATCGCCTCGGGGGTGCGCAACACCGTGGGCTTCGACTTCGATCCCAAGGACGGCACGCTCTGGTTCACCGACAACGGCCGCGACTGGTTCAGCGAGGAACTGCCCAACGACGAGCTGAACCACGTCACGCAGCCGGGTAAGCAGCACTTCGGCTTCCCGTACTGCCACCAGGGCACCATCCCCGACCCCGAGTTCGGCTGGGGCAAGGACTGCAAGGACTACACCAAGCCGGCCGCGCTGCTCGGGCCGCACGCCGGCTCGCTGGGCCTGAAGTTCTACACCGGCAAGATGTTCCCGGCGAAGTACCAGAACGCCATGTTCATCGCGCGCCACGGCCCGTGGAACCGCACCGTC
>DASURM010000441.1:0-4843 GCA_036280035.1 Burkholderiaceae bacterium
AGCTGCGTTGGCACCGCGCGCACCCGTAGCGGCGGCGCACGCAGCCCACCGGGAAAGCGCCGCCTCGCGCGTGCGCGGCGCGCCGCTATAACCCGCGCATGGACGCCTCCGTGACCACCCTGCAGGTGACTGGCATCACCAAACGCTACGGCGAGCGGGTCGCGCTCGATGCCGTCTCGCTGGCGATCGAGCGCGGCACCTTCGTCGCGCTGCTCGGCCCCAACGGGGCCGGCAAGTCGACGCTGTTCCAGCTGCTCACCGGCCTGTTCGTTCCCGACGGCGGGCAGATCACCGTGGCCGGGTATTCGCTGCGCCACGCGGCGACGCGCGCGCTGCGCGACATCGGGGTGGTGTTCCAGCAGATGTCGCTCGATCTCGACCTTTCGGTGCGCGCGAACCTGCAGTTCCACGCCGACCTGCATGGTCTGCCGCGCGCCGCTGCGCGCTCGCAAATCGAGCAAGGTTGCCGTGCCGCCGGCCTCGGCGACGACCTCGAGCGCCCGGTGCGCGAGCTGTCGGGCGGCAACCGGCGCAAGGTCGAGCTGGTGCGCGCGTTGCTGCACCGGCCCGCGCTGCTGCTGCTCGACGAACCCACGGTCGGACTCGATCCGAAATCGCGACGCGACCTGATCGCATCGGTGCGCGCCGATGTCGCGACGCGCGGTAGCACGGTGCTGTGGGCGACGCACCTGGTGGAAGAAGCGACCCAGGCCGACCGGGTGCTGGTGCTGCACCACGGCCGGCTGCTCGCCGACGGCAGCGCCATCGAGGTCGCCGGCGCCCTCGGTGGCGGCACACTCGAAGATGCGTTCATTCGCGCCACCCAACCCAAGCAAGGAGCACCCGCATGACAGCCCCGACGCGCCCGCTGCTCGCAGCCGCGTTCGCACTTTGCACCGCCGCCGCGCAGGCGCAGGTCGCCTACGTCTCCAGCGAGAAGGACAACGCGCTGGCGATTCTCGACCTGAAGACGCAGGCGATCATCGGCACGGTGCCCACCTGCAAGCGGCCGCGGCACATGATGCGCACCCCCGACGGCAAGCAACTGCTGGTGGCCTGCGGCGACTCGGGCCAGGCCGATGTGATCGATCTCGCCGCCCGCAAGTCGGTGCGCCGCATCGATCTCGGCGAGGACCCGGAGATCTTCGACCTCTCGCCCGACGGCAAGACGCTGTACGTGTCCAACGAGGAAGACGGCGAACTGAGCATCATCGATATGGCCAGCGGCAAGCGCACCGGCGCGGTGGCGCTCGGCAAGGAGCCCGAGGGCGTGTTGGTGTCACCCGACGGCAAGCGCATCTACGTGACCTCCGAGGTGGCCGGCGTCGTGCATGTGGTCGACGCCGCGACGCTGAAGGTGACCAAGAACATCAAGGTCGGCAAGCGCCCGCGCCGCTTCGCCATCACCCCCGACGGCGCGCAACTCTGGGTGAGCAACGAGCTCGATGCCAGCGTGAGCGTGATCGACACCCGCAAGCTCGAGGTGCTAGGCACGATCGCCTTCGAGGTCAAGGGCGCGCGCAAGACCGACATCACGCCGGTGGGCCTGACGATGACGCACGACGGCCAGCGCGCCTTCGTCGGCCTCGGGCGCGCCAACCATGTGGCCTTCGTCGACGTGGCCACGCGCAAGGTGACCGACCTGGTGCTGGTGGGCAAGCGCGCCTGGGGCCTGGGGCTCGATGCGGCGGGCAAGACGCTGCTCGTGGCCAACGGCCTGTCGGACGACCTGACGATCGTCGACGTCGCGTCGGCCAAGCCGCTGAAGACATTGAAGGTCGGGCGCGTGCCGCACAGCGTGGTGGTGGTCGAATGACTTTGATGCGCGCTGCGCGAGTCGCCGCACTCGTTGCCTCGCTGGCCGTAGCGGCCGGCCTCGCGCACGCCGCCGCCTTCAAGGCCGTGCTGCTGGTGCCCGACGATGACCCGCGGCTGCAGCGCAGCCAGCTCGAACGCGCCGCGCTCGGGCACGCCAGCGGCCCGGCGGTCGACGCGGTCGAGCTTGCGTTGGCCGATGGCCGCATCGAGCTCGACAGCGCCGGCGCGACGCTCGCCCTCGAGGCCGTGCCGGTGGCCGGCGCTGCAGCGGCCGCAGCAGCCGCGGCGCGCGCCGAGAAGGCCGGCGCGGCGGCGCTGCTGACCGACCTGCCGGCCGCATGGACGCTTGCCGTGGCCGATGCCACCAAGCTGACAGTGCTCAACATCGCCACCGCCGACGACCGCCTGCGCAGCGTCGATTGCCGGCGCAACCTGTGGCACGTGGGGCCGAACGAGCGCATGCGTACCGATGCGCTGGCGCAGACGCTGGTGGCACGCCGCTGGAGCCAGGTGCTGCTGCTCACCGGCCCGAGCGAAGCGGACCGCGAACGCAGTGTCACGGCGCAGGCATCGATCAAGCGCTACGGACTCAAGCTGGTGGCGAGCAGGCCTTTCAAGCTGTCGGCCGACCCGCGCGAGCGCGACCTCGGCAACCCGTTGTTGTTGACCAGCCCCAGCACGGTCGGCAGCTACGACGTGGTGTGGGTGGTCGACAGCGACGGCGAGTTCGCCCTCTCGCTGCCGTATCACACCGCGCTGCCGCGGCCGGTGGTCGGCGACGGTGGCCTGGCTGCGCTCGCCTGGTCGAGCCGCTTCGAGCGCTACGGCGCCCCGCAGGTGACGCGGCGCCTGCTCAAGGCAGCAGGCCGACGCATGGACGCGCACGACTGGTCGGCCTGGATGGCCGGCAAGGCGCTGGTCGCCGCCGCCGTGGCGGCACCGAAGGGACCCGCCGCCGCATGGGCCCAGGCACTCGGCAGCGTCGAGCTCGACGGGAGCAAAGGGGTCGCGCTGTCGTTTCGTCCCTGGGACGGCCAGCTGCGCCAGCCGCTGCTGCTGACCGATGGCCGCGCCGTGATCGGCACCGCGCCGGTCGACGGCGTGCTGCATCCGAAGAACACACTCGACACGCTGGGCGCCGATGCGCCGGAGAAGCTGTGCAAGGCGAGATCGTGAGAACCGATCGTTCATCGAAGCGGTGGCGGGCCGAGCGCCGGGCCGCTCCCAAGCCGGCCCGCGTCCCCTCGGGGGACCGGCCGACGTACCCGTCGGCCGAGGGGCTCACATGACGCATGCGCTGCAGGCGATGCGCGCCATCGTCTGGCGCGAGCTGGCCAAGTTCGGCCGCCAGCACGGCCGCCTGATCTCGGCGCTGGTGCGGCCGCTGCTGTGGCTGGCGGTGTTCGCGGCGGGCTTTCGCAACGTGTTCGGCGTCGCCATCGTCGAGCCGTACGACACCTACATTCCGTATGACGTCTACATCGCGCCCGGGCTGATCGGCATGGTGCTGCTGTTCAACGGCATGCAGTCGAGCCTGGCGATGGTGTACGACCGCGAGATGGGCCTGATGCGGCTGCTGCTCACCGCGCCGCTGCCGCGCGCCTGGATCCTGCTGTCCAAGCTCGTCGCCACCGCGGTGCTGTCGCTGGCGCAGGCGGCCGCGTTCGTCATCGTTGCGGCGCTGCTGGGCACCGGGCTGCCGCTGTGGGGGCCACAGACGCCGATGGTGCTGCTGGCCGCGGTGTGCGCGGCGCTGATGCTGGGCGCGCTCGGGCTGCTGCTGTCGGTGCATATCAAGCAGCTCGAGAACTTCGCCGGTACGATGAACTTCGTGATCTTTCCGATGTACTTCATGTCGACCGCGCTGTATCCGCTGTGGAAGCTCGAGGAGTCGGGTGCGCAGTGGGTCTACCGCGTGGCGCAGTTCAACCCGTTCACGCACGCGGTCGAATGGCTGCGCTTCGCCTTGTACGGCAAGGACGCCGGCATCTCGCCGTACGTCGTGGTAGGCACCCTGCTGGCGTGCTTTGCGCTCGCCAGTTGGGGCTACGACCCGCAGCGCGGCTTCGGCGCGCTGGCCAAGCGCGGGGGCGGCGCGCCGTGACGCCGCGGCGGCGCCGCCTCAGCGCCGCGCTGGCGGCGCTGGCCTTCGGGCCGGCGTTCGGTGCTGCGCGCGCGCAGGCCGAGGGCGGCTACCCGAACCGGCCGATCACGCTGTGGATTCCGTGGCCGCCCGGCGGCGCCACCGACCTCACGCTGCGGGTGCTGGCCGAGCTTGCATCGCGGCTGCTGGGCCAGAAGATCATCACCGAGAACCGCGCCGGTGCCGGCGGTACCTTGGCGATGCCGGTGCTGCAACAGGCGGCGCCCGACGGCTACACCATCGCGCAGATGCCGCAGCCGGTGTTCCGCGCGCCGTGGGTGCAGCGCGTCGGCTGGGATCCGATCCGCGACACCACCGCGATCATCCAGGTCAGCGGCGTCACCTTCGGCATCGTGGTGCCGGCTGCGAGCCCGTTCCGATCGCTCGACGACCTGTTGCGCTACGCGCAACAGCACCCGGGCGAGCTGACGGTATCGACCAACGGGGTCGGCACCACGCCGCACTTGGTGATGGACGAGTTGATGACGCGCCGCCATACCACCTACGTGCACGTGCCGTACAAGGGCACCGCCGAGCAGATGGTCGCCGTGGCCGGCGGCCAGGTGATGGTGGGCGTCAATTCCAACGGCTTCGCGCCGTTCGTCGACAGCGGCCAGCTACGGTTGCTGGTGACCTTCGGCGAGCAGCGCACCCGCCGCTGGCCGCAGGCGCCGACGCTCAAAGAGCTGGGTTGGGGCATCGTCGCCACCTCGCCGTACGGCCTGGCCGGGCCGCGCGGGCTGCCCGCGGCCGTGGTGCAGACCTTGCACCAGGCGTTCAAGACCGCGATGTTCGAGCCCGAACACATCGCCGAGCTCGCCAAGTACGACCAGGAGCTGGCTTACCTCGGTCCCACCGACTACGCCCGGGCCATGCGCGAGG